>JAHLWE010000284.1 GCA_019058135.1 Promethearchaeota archaeon
AAAAAAAAAAAACCTGTGACTCCAAAATTGAGAAGAATCAACAAGAAAATTAAAATGGAACACCTAAATTTTCGACTCGATTTTACTCGAAATTGCTTTCGTTCAGGGGACTATTCCAGTTGTTATTTTATTTGCTTAGAAATAATTGACTATATTGTTGATCAACTTGTATATCGATTAAATTATGAATTTGGAGGTGTAGAAAAACTTATATTTGATATTGAGCAGAAAAATATTTCGGATCGCGTTAAAATTTATCCTGAGTTAAAAATAATTTCAAATACTATTAAAAATATTAATCAAAAAGATATAGTTTCTCGTAGCGATGTTTTAGAATTATTTACACAAATTTGTAATATCTTCACCAAATATAATTATGCTGAAATTAAAGCTCTTTAAAAAATAAAAGAACGATTATTTTATCCCAGAAGACTTTTTTTATAATCGACCAAAAAAGGGTTTGAAAAATTGATATAATAAAAAATAATATTCAATTTAGGAATAGCGAAATTTTCTATATTTAACACTTAGATATCATTGTTGAGTTAAATAAAATTATTTCACAAGCATATTTTTAATCTATAACATTGATTCCGAATTCTTCCTTCAAATGTCTAAGAACATCCGTGTGTAAATTTTTGAAATTTTCATGAATCTCTTCGGAATCTGAGGGAATCCATAAAATAACATTCTCTTTAGTTATTTTCATTTTAGGTTTTGAATTTAATTTAAATGAAATTTGATATCGCCCTTCGAGAAAATAATAATTTTGAACACTCGTTGGTGTAGTTTGTTCTCTGTGAAATTTCAAATAATTTATTAAATCTTTACTATTATTTTCGATGTATGCTGTGATAAAACGGATATCGTTGATGGAAACGCCTTCTTCAGAAAAAAGTTTTTCTAAAAAATTAAAAATTGTCTTAAAATGCGAACTGATTTCGTCTTTTAATTCTAACTCATCTATTTTGAAATTAAATTCATTTCTGATTTTCTTTAAAATATTTTCATCTGTAATTTCGATTTTTGTATCTTTTATGTTTTTATAGAGGACTATTAATGGTTTCAGAACTAGCGGTATTTTTTCTTTCTTCCATTCCTCAATAAAACCTTTATTAACAACTGCTAAGATTTCGTGAACAGCTCTATTTCCTACTTTTCTGATTTCATCTAATACTTCAATGGTTCCTTCGTTAATTGTTTCTGTGCAGTATTGGTTTAATACATTACCCTTTAGAATATTTAACAAAAAAATCAAATCAGAAAAATCTCTTGGTCTATTTTTATGCTTATTGTAGCAAAATTCTCTGTGCGAATTATCTAACCCATCCCTGAAGATGTAATATGAAATATTTTCGAATAATCGCCTAATCAAAATAGGGAGAATTTTATAAAGTTCATCATGGTTATAGGCTTCGTTTATTGATTGCTTAGTATCATTAAAATGTGGTAAATCATATAATTCAAAATTTTCATCAATAAATTGAGGCTTAGGTGTAAATTTATTCGAAGACATTTCTATTTTTGCTTTATTTAGTATTTTTCTCGCTTCATTAATTCTATTTTGTTTTATACCTTTAGAAACAGGTTCCAATTCTTCAATTAAATCTTTTAAAATGTATCCACGTTTGTAATGATCATAACCGTAAGTATTCCATTTTCCTGTAAAATAATTAAAATTATTTTCTTTGACATGCTCAGCCAATAAAAGGATTTCAGGAATGTAGAGAGGATCATCCAATTTTTCATTAGTTAAAGAAAATGATTTTAGAATTTCATATCTTGGGACATTTAAAATCTCTTTAACTTCACGTGAAAAAATTATTTTAGGAAGCATATCAAAATAATCATATAATTCCTTTTTCAATTTTGCAAGTATTGTCCCTAACAGTTTTTTTAATTCTTTCGATAATTCATCCATGATGATAAAGTTTCACCTTTTGTTTTATATAAAGAGTATAATTCTACTTATAATTAAATGTTTTAAATATAATTTTACATTGAAATGAGCAAATTATTATCAAGCTCAATTATACTCATTATTCAGATCTTTATAAATTAATATTTTATTTTTAGTTTTTATTAATTTACAAATATTCTTTTTAATTTTTAGTATAAATATCTTTATATTTCATACGGAGATCTTGTTTATTGGGCTTTCCTACACTCGTCCCAGGAATTGAGTCAGTAAATAGGATTTCGTTGGGAAGTGGCCATTTAGCAAATCTTTGAGCCAGAGGTTCACGAATTTCTTCCTGATTTAATGATTTAAATTCTTCCCGCAAAACAATTAAAGGCAAAGGTCGCTCTTCCCATTTAGGATGAGAAACACCTATAGCAGTTGCATCAAGGATAGCCTTTTTTTAAATAAGAACTCTTTTATTTGAGAACTTTTTTTCTGATTCTTAATATTATTGAAAATAAATTCGTTAAAGTTATTATTATTAAAAGTAAATATTTAATATTATGAGTTTTGCAGATATTAATGGAATAAAGCTTTGTTATGAAATTTATGGCAGAGAGAATAATATTCCTATAATCTTAATTCATGGGTTTGGTGCAAAAAAAGAGTTTTGGAACTCACAAGTGGGGTCGTTAAGTAAAAAATTTAAAGTCATCACATTTGATATTCGTGGTTCTGGTAAATCCGACCGCCCAAATAAACCTTATACTATGGAGATGTTTGCAGATGATATAAAAGGTTTAATGTATTATCTTTATATCAAAAAAGTTCATTTAATTGGAAGATCTTTGGGTGGGATGATTGCTCAGCATTTTGCATTAAATCATACTGAATGTGTAGATAAATTGGTGTTAATTACTACTAATCCGGGTATGCAAGATGAGCAAGGGGTTGAAATGTTAAAAAAATCCTATCTTGAAGGTTTAAAGCGATTAAAAGAAGATCCGGTGAAAGAATTTTGGCAAAAGTCTCGAGTATTATTTTATAAAGAATTTAGAAAACAAATGGAAGCTAATCCTAAGAAAAAATTTCATGGAATTTGGTCAGTAGAGGATCGCATAAGAGAAAGCACAATAGACCCACCAACTCCTCAAGATATTGAAAATCGAGTACATGCTATCGCGAAACATAATACATTAGAAAGATTGAGTGAAATTAAAAATAAAACCTTATTGCTTGGAGCTTCTCACGATCGATTGACTCCTAAATCATCTATGGTTGAAATGCATAAAAGAATTCCAAATAGTACCTTAAAGATTATTGAAAAAGCAGGACATTTTATGACATTATCAAGAGCTCCCGAAATAAATAAGATTATCATAGATTTTTTACAAAATTAAATTAAATTTATTATCAAATCTTTTTAGTTGCAATTAGATTAGATTTAAAACATCGATATTTAAGAATAAAAAGAAAAAAAATATTTTAGTATTAAATACTAAATATAATTAACAGCAAAATTAAGAGCGTAATTAAAAATGAGAAAACAGATTATAGGCGGAAATTGGAAAATGCACTTGGGAGCTCCACAAGAAGCCCAAGTTTTTGTTGAGAAATTAATTCCCAAA
>JAHLWE010000026.1 GCA_019058135.1 Promethearchaeota archaeon
GGTCCATCGCCCTCTGGAACTAAGAAGTTTCCCCTCAGCAACTGCCCCTCTGAATGAAATTCGGTCGGAATAATACGGAAATTCGGCAATTGTTTTTCACTCTTCAAATTTTGTTCTCACATGATTGAGAAAATCCTATTAATTATTGATAAATTTTACTATAAATTTAGAAAAAAGATTTTTGGCAAAATTGAAACCTTTATTTGTTGATTATGTATGAGAACCAAAAATTGATTAATTATCTAATGAATATTAGAGTTTATCAGCAAAACTTTCGGCAAAACTTCGAATTTTATCCCAATCACGAAAATCATTACATCCATTCTTATCAATTTCCAACCCCTTTTCATTTGATAATCCTAAAGCTGCTGCTTTTAAAGCCAGTTGACCTAATTTACCTATTTTTGAATCTTCTGAAAAATCTAAAATACCACCAAAAGCATTGTAAATATCTGCTTCGAGTCCATATTTTTTCATTAATCGCTTAGCAATATCTTCTTTGGCTTCAGTTGGTTCTCCAATAGCATAAGCACCACAGGTGAATACTCCTAATTTTTTATTTTCATTTTTGAAATCAATTTTATTTTTATCTAAGAATGATTTGACTTCTTTTTTCCATGCGTTTATTTTTAAACTAGTCCCGATTATAACTCCATCAAAATCATCCAATTGTGGCCAATTTTTAGATTTACTTTTCCCCAGATTAAAAAGTTCAGGTTCTAAACTTTTTTCTCCTAGTGTTTTAGCAATCTCTTGAGATATTTCTTCGGTAGATCCATAACGAGTTCCATAAGCAATTAACACTTTCTTATTTCCCATTTTTTTCTCTTTCCTGTGCTATTTTGGTGTTACCTTTTAATTAATTTCTAATTTTTTCAAACTTTTTTAACTAAAATTAATTAAGTTAGCATTATGTAAATATTAGACTATTCTTAGAGAAAATCAATCCACTTTCTTTTATTAATATTTATTTAATGAAAAATTTAAAATCTCAAGAGAAATAAAACCTAAGGTAAATTAAATTAAAGAAGACATTAAAGCTAAAATTTTTATTTTTTTCTAATAATTTCTTTTTTGGTTTCATTTTTCTCTATATAATAACTTTCGCAAATACCTTGACAAACATTTATAATTTTAAGTTTCAAATCTTTTACTATGTCAGAAACATCCAAAAAATTTTCAACCCCAGTATTAATAGCATTAATTATTTTTACCGATGTAATGCAAGCGTTGCCTCTGATGCTCCTGTCTGGAAACTTTCTCTGGATTGAAATGTGGATTTATATATTAATATTTACCATTTTCATGACTTATACGATGTTTTGGTTAAGAAAAAACAACCCCCAATTACTTGAAAGTAGAACCTCAATGAAGGGGTCGTCGAAAACAGATAAAATCATTCTGTCCTTACTCGGCGTTGTGTGTATCGTTTATTTTATAGTAGTTAGCCTAGACGGTGGAAGATTTCATTGGTCTTTGGTTCCAGTCTTAGTAAAAATACTTGGATTCATTGGTGTGGCTTTTGGGTTAATTATTATGTTTCTCGTTATGAAAGAAAATGCTTACGCTTCAAAAGTTCTGAGAATCGATAAAGAGGGAGGACAAAAAGTAATTACTACGGGACCATATGCTGTTGTGCGACATCCAATGTATACCGGGTATATATTAATGTTTTCTGGATTAACAATCGCATTAGGCTCCCTTTTTGGTCTTATTCCAACAACAATAATATCTATCTTAATGATAATACGAATTCCTCTTGAAGAAAAATTATTACACGAAGGACTCGAAGGATATACTGAATACACAGAGAAAGTAAAATATAGATTAATTCCAAAGATTTGGTAGAATATTCCCTATTTGCTATTGTGTTAGCAATCATATTTAATACGCTTTTTCCCAATTTAGTTATAGGAAACTGGTAAAAAGAAAGAAACATAATTCGATAATCAATAATTTAAATTCATACTTATACTCCAAGAGAAAAAACTATTTGTAATTCTGGGCAGTCTTAGCGAGTTCAATTTATTAATATTCAGGTAGAAAAAAGAAAAATGATGAATAAATAAATCTTTTTTTTTCAAATTAGTATTTAATATCTCGTCAAAATTTAAATACAATAGTTAAAAAAAAATGAAAACTAATTCTTTCTAGACTTAATTGTTAATATCATCTACATTATAAAAGTAAAATATTTTCGACGAAAATTATGTGCCCCGCATCGAGTGGAAAGAAAGAAAAGGTAAAACTTAGAATTGCAGATGTTTTTAAAGAGGATGTTGGGCATGGAATTATACGGATTGATCCTAAGGTAATGAGTAAGTTAAAACTGGAAATGGGAGATGTAATAGAAGTTTATAATGAACATAAAAAGAAGAGAACAGTTGGCTCATTAGAGTCTGGTAATTTAGAAGATACTGATTCTGGAGTAATCAGATTAGAAAGCTCTTTACGATGGAATCTTAGGGCGCATATTGATGATTGGGTTACTATAAGGAAAATTAAGGTGAAATCTGCTAAGAATATAACTCTTAAATCAATGGGAAAACCTATAGATAATATAGATTCAATAAATTTAGCTAAGTTATTAAATGACCACGTGGTAACGAAAGGAGATATAATTAACGTATATTTTATGGGACAACGATATGATTTTAAGATTATAAAGCATAGTCCTCGGACAAAGGTAGTTAGAATTCATCCTATGACGAAAATTATAATATCTGATAAAATAATTAATCAAAAAATCGGATTAGAAATTAGATCAATGAAAGATGTCTTTGATGACGATCTAGTAATAATTGAAAAAATTAAGATGGAGGAAATGCCACCCCTAAAGAGGAAATTAGAAAAGATGCGTAAATTACTCCCTGAAATTGAAGATGCTGCAATCAGCAATACATCAGGGCTCCCCATAGTTTCAACATTCTATAGTCTGACGGACGAATCAAGAATAGCTGCATTTACAGGAGCATTTTTGTCGATAGGTGAAAGAGTAATACAGACAATGCTAAATGGAAAATTAAAGCATATATTAATAAGAGGGACTAAAGGCTTTTTAATTATAATGAGAATAGATGAAAATTCAGTTTTATTCCTTTCTACTACTGTTAAAGCAAATCTTGGGTTAATTTTCGAAGCCATCCAAGAATTTTTAGGATAATTTATGGAAAATTGCGAAGCCAGGTATTTTTAAGTAATATTTATATAATTATTTTACTATTTGAATCTTATGGACAGAAACCGTCTTAATTGTTATTATCATCCAGAAAGGAATGCAATCGCTAAATGCGAAAAATGCGATAAGTCAATTTGTCTTAAATGCAACATGATTTTTCGCGAAAAATATGGTACTAATAAAGACCATTATGCTACACACCACGATTATTGTATAGTCTGTTATTACGATAAAAAAATCAAAAGATATAGCACTTCTCGTATCATGAAGGAACTTACATTTTTTATACTTGTTTTAATCTCCATAATAACCATTCTTTTTACTTATCACCAACAAATTTTTTCCATTTTAATTTACCCTATAATAATAGTTTCCCTCATAATACTATTCTATATTTACAAGTTGGTTATTGGTGGGCCTAAAAAAATAGCAAAATTTAAAATTAAAAAATATGAGTTTCTAAACTCACTCAATCTTCCTTCGCCAGTAATATATTGCTATAGATGTGGCGAAAAACTTGATTCAGATACCAAAATTTGCACATATTGCGGCAATGTTATCATGGTTGAGTCTGAAATAAGATAAAAGAATTCGATTATTTTTATATGAACAAATGATTGATATTCACTAAATAACAAAATTACCTTAAATTACTTAATTTATAAATAAAAATACTAATTATCATCTTTTTAATCTAAAAAGGAAGTTTATATTTTTTTTATGAAACGACAAAACAAAGATGGAAGACTACTGAAATGTATGATAATGGTAATCATATCATCGATAATTTCCTGCTTATAGTCAGAATCAACAGCATTTACAATTAATAATTCTGCCCCGAAGGAACCTAAAATCTCTTTCAATAAGTCTACTTCAAATCTAGCTAATCTATCTTTATATTCAATAATTACTGTGCTTACTCGATTGGATTGGTAATAGTCCTGCAAATTTAATAAATTTTTTCTCTTGAAATTCATCCCACCGGAAATATCCTTGTAGATACCATCAATTGTGTAGCCATTAGATATTGTAAAAGATTTGAGTCGCTCAATTTGCCTTTCGAGATTTTCCTTTTGAATAGAAGTAGAAACTCTGCAGTATAATAAACAATTTTTATTTTCACTTTCTTTTCCATTCATTTCCATAATGCGTTCAACTTCACTCACCATAAATCTACGATGTCCACCTCTCCCTACAATTGCATTTATATATCCACTATTACACCAGTTCCTAAGGGTTTGAGTGGTGACTCCTAAAATCTCTGCGACATCTCCAATTCTCAACAATCGCTCTGAGTTCATAACGCAAATAAAGAAATAAAGGAATTATTGTTAGTTAATTTTATAAAAATTTAAAAACAGTGAGCGGTATAATTTTTTGATTTTTATAGGATTTTATAGATTTTTATACAATTTCAACGAACAGTTGATACAATATACGAATATTAAAACACTTTTGTGGTGCGATTGTAGCCCAAAACAATAAACTTTTGCTAATTTTTGTCGATTATATCAAAAGATTAATAAATTTATTTATTGGTAAGAATTCCCTTAACAAGAATGATGAAATATACAAATTTCAATCTTAATCAATTTATAACCGAATGTAAAAATATATTACCAAAATATTTTAATTCACTTAATAATTCAAATATTTCTAAAATTAATTTCAATCTTAATAAGCACTTAATTGTAACCTTTCTAAAAGAATACTTAAAGCATCACAATAATAAATTCAACCGTTCTCAATTTAATATATCTTTTTTTCATAAATTTTTCTCTGAACTCATTCCAAAAAATCATCCCGAATTTTTACAAGCTCCTAAAGGGAAATTACCGGAAATTCTTAAGAACTTTTTTAATTATTTAAGTCTACAAAATGTTTTAAAAAAAGAAGTGAGTCAAGGAATTGTGCGAGAACTTGAACATAAAACCGAATTAACAAAAGAACTTAATGAGAAGAGTTTTAAATTGATTAGTAATCAAAGTGATTTAGAAGAATATTCTGATAGAAAATTAAATCAAATAGTTAAGAAAAGTAAGAAATGGATACTAGAATTTCTTGATAGTAATTATTCTAAAAACCTATCCATTGAAGAAATAAATCATTCTGGATTCATAATTGAGTGTTTTTTTGAATACTTGTATAATTATTTTCTCAAAACTCCAGAGCAGATAGATGAAGGGTATTTAGAAGAAATTTGCCTTTATTTATTTCCTAGGAAAGTGTCTGCAGAAGAATCGTGTTTTACTGCTATTGTACCAGTATTAACTAATTTTTTTCTCTTTTTAGATAATAATGGTGTTATTTACAATGCTGATGTTCTTTGTAAAAAATTAAACAATTTACATAAACGCATAGTAAAATCTGCAAGTAATCCAAAAAATTGGGGAATGGCAAAATCACTTTTTATGAATGCCAAGGAGGCGGGAATTGATGTTAACAACGAAGAGGAACTTAACAGATACTTTAATTATTTAAATATATTAAATTTAGCTCGAATTAACATGAAAAATCGTGAATTTTGGAGTACAAAAGATGTTGAGGCTCTTGAGACTAAAGAGATCATTCAAAAATTACGCGATTTTGGTGTTCCTTTCGAGGAAGAACAATTCCTTGGAGACGTACATCGATTTTATTCTGCCTCCGAATTAGAAAATGAATGGAATTCTAATTATGCTATAAATGCTAAGGGAAAGGATGAAGATTTTATCTGGATGGCAGCTTCAGTCTTATGGAAAAGATTAGCACCAGAGGTAATTAATTCAGAACAAATTAACGATATGATGCAAGATGGTTATGATCTGGTCGCTAAAAATAAAATAATAGAAGGCTGTACGCTCTGGCTTAAAGTGTGGGGGTATTTAAAAGAACGCTTCCGTCCAGAAATGAGGTCGATTAGTGAGGCAGAACAGGTGTTTTCTGGATTACAATCTCTCTATAATTGGTGTGGAGATTTGGAAAGGGAATTGTATAACGCAGGTCTTAAAGACGATAAGTTTTTTGAAAAACGGATAGAATATTGTAAGGAATTTGTTGAATTATTTCCCGAATCTAATGGGATGTATATTAGTGGTATGATAAGGGCCATGGCAGAGTCTTATTTTGCCTTAAAGATTATTGATAAAGGTGAAGATGTTTTCAAAGAGCTCGTAAAGAATTTTCCCGAAAATGTTTGGGGATATATTTGCTGGGGTGATCAATATTCTAATATTGGGAGTGATTTATATAATTTTGATAAAGCAAGATCGGTCTATAACTTGGGCTTAGAAAAATGTACCTCTGACAGAGAAATTCTTTTGGAACGAATCAAAGATCTTGAGGCAGAAAGAGAAGGAATGAAATTAAAAGAGGATTTACTGTCAATCTATGATGAATTTTTATCTAAAAAGAATTTGAGTAAAAATGGGATAAAGAAGAAAATAGATCATGCTGAACATTTCTTAAAATTTATAATTTTTCATTGTGAGATGTATGATTTTGAAATTTTCGCTGAAGAAATAAGTGCTGAAGAAATTTTAAAATTTTTAGGATATTGGAGCATACAGCAAAAAATTATCGCTTCCAAATCGGCTCTAATTGAATTAATTAGAAACATCAAATCTTATATATCCCATTTTCAAGATTATATAGTCTTCTCAGATGAAGAAATTAAAGAAATCAGACGAATATTAAATTCAAAGGAATTTTTTACCAAACGCTTTAAAAGCTTTCAAAAAATTAATGATAACATGTTTAACGACGAAAATAAATTTCAAAAACTTAGAAGATGGCGGGAAAGTTATTTGAAATGGTATGAATGGGACGAATCAAAAAAGCGAGAAAATGAAAGAAGTTCAAAGAAAGTTAGACTTTCAAAAAAAACAAGAAAATTATTTAAAGATATTATTTAAAAAAATAGGAAGTTCTGAAAAGGGTGGAAAAAAAATTAGTGAGATTGATAGATGTACAATTCATGGAATGTTACAATCCTTACCGGTAAACGACATTCTTACTCTTATAGATTTCTTAATCAAAGAAAATGAAGATACCAAAAGATTAATATTAGAGTGGATCCAAAAACATTTGGGGCCATTAACCCCCCAAGAACAAGTTCAAGTTGATGATGAATTATTGTGGGAATATTGGACAAAGACAGAGGAAATAATCTCTGAATTCAACGAGTACGGGGGTGGACCAGAAGATAAGGAAGAGGAAGCATATGATTGGCTGGAAGTTATCTCGAATCTAATTAAAAAAGGTTCATTATCTAGTCAAGCAAAAATGGATTTTATTGATGAGTCATTCATGGAATATGATAAGGGTAATTCTGGCTTTGAAGATGTATTAATGGATATCTTTTTCGATATGTGTACGACTCAAGAAGAGTGGTTGTTTCTAATCGAAAATTTGCAAAAAAAAAAATCTGATTGGCGAGATAAATTAATAAATGACATTTTGAAAGAGCATCTCCACGATAATAAAAACTAATTAATTAAAAATAATATAAGTACGGGGATATTATTGCAGGGGTTGTCTGTAAATGTTCACCATATTTATTATATAATACTTTAGTTCTTATCATTCCAAGACTTCCAATAGAAGATATAGTTTTGCAACCCCTAATGGAAGGCATATATTAATGACTGAAAACACTTTTGAATCAAAAAATCGCGTTCAAGATCACTTAACTCGAAGAAATTATCTTAATAATTAATTTTTTTAACCTTAAGATTATCTACATCTTTAAAGTGAGTCTCTGTAGTATAAATAAATATTTTTCGGGTTAAAGCTTCAGCAATTATAACAGCATCTACCATTGAGAGAAATTTATATTTACATTTAAGTTCACCTGCTAATATCGATATATTTTCGCTAACGGATATAAAGTCAATGATGTCTCCTCTCCGTAGATTTTCCATTATAATTTGAGCGTTAATTTTTCCTTTTTCTCTGCATAAATGATTGAAAAACTCAATGTAATTCAATTCCGATGATATAAAATTATATCGATTTTTCTTTTTAGTGTTGATCTCTTTGAGTGTTTCTTCATGATTACCTTGATACAAACTAATGACTCCTGTATCAAGAAAAATTGTATTTTTCATTAAAACTGCCTTGTATACAGTTTTTCTTTCTCATTCTCTATCTCCTGTCTGCGTTCTTTAGAGATTTCTTCGATAATCTTGATACTTGTTTCAATATCTAATACTGATTGTAGTTTATTTTCTGAAAGATATGGCAATATTTTTATTCCTTCTAATGGGTGATCAATAATTATCACTTTATCACCATCTTTCCATCCGTATTTTTTCCGTATTTCTGATGGAATTGTGATTCTTCCATGATTGCTGATATTAACTACTGTCATGTGTTATGAATAGAAAATAAAGAATTTAAATTTGCTCATAATTTTTAAATTTTGCTTAGCAATTTTTCTTATTATTTGAACCATTTCTTCCTAGCCTTTTCCATAACTTCTTCATGAGGAATAGTTTTTCCTTCTTGTATTTGCTCTTCAGCTCTTAAAAGCTTTTGTTTTACAAATAGATGATATTGAATATCTTCCAAAGTAGCATCATCAGGTAACTCTTGAATAAGTTTAATTA
>JAHLWE010000285.1 GCA_019058135.1 Promethearchaeota archaeon
GAACCAATGAGATTATTTTTTAGTGAAATTAAAGAACCTATTGAAACTGCAATGATAGGGAATTATGCTGTTGCGGGAGCCGTAACACAAACAGATCCCGATGTGATATGTGCATTTCCAATTACGCCGCAAACTCAGTCTGTTGAAGGTTTATCTGATGTTGTGCATCAAGGTAGATTAAAGGCTGCCTTTGTTAACGTTGAGTCTGAATTGGCTGCAATGAGTTATTCTACTGCTGCTTGTGCAGCTGGGGCAAGAACATTTACAGCAACCGCCTCACAAGGATATTTATTAATGGCAGAAGCATTACCTATGGCGGTTGGTTGGCGAGTTCCATTAACCATGATGATTTCTGCGAGGGCATTTAATGCTCCTAATTTATCAATATGGAACTCTTGGGAATTTGTTTTAACTGACTTTGGCTGGAATTGTTTGGTTTCTGAAAATGTTCAAGAATCTTATGATTCTGCCATTTTATCTGTTATGATTTCAGAAGATTCATTATTTCCTACTATGTTTGTTCATGATGGATTTATTATTTCTCATTCTGTTCAACAATTAACATTAATCCCTGATAAGATCGTCCAGAGTTTAACTCCAAAAAAACCAAGACATCATATTGATCCAGAACATCCAGGAACTTGGGGTGGAATTGTTACTCCTAGCTATTTTATGGAAGGTAGAATGAGATTAGATGTAGATAAAAAGCCAGTTTTGAATTATATAAATGCAGCTTTTGAACGCTTTAAGAAAGATACTGGTCGAGAATATCATTTAATAGAAACATATAATTTAAACAATTCCTCGAAAACTGCATTTATTACAATGGGTTCCATGTGCGGTAACATTATAAGTTGGATGACAAAAAATAAAGATGTTGGACTAATTAAAATTCGTGCATATCGCCCATTTCCTTATGAAGAATTACAAAAAATAATCCAAGAGAATCATATTGAAAAATTGATTATTTTAGAAAAAAGTGATTCATTAAATAATCTTATACCACCATTCTCATCTTCAATTGCAACGGCGGTATATCCCCTAGGAACATTATTCAGGTCATTCATAGTTGGTTTGGGTGGGCGTGACGTTACGAGATATGAATTTGATATAGCTAAAAAAAAAATAGGAAAAGTAAAAGATATGAAAGGTCAACTCTACATGTATCTTGGTGTAAGAGAAAGGAAAAATAAAATCTATGGAGTAGATATATAATATGAAAAAAATAGAAAGAAATATTATTAAAATTGAAGATTTACTTGCAAAAAAGGAGAAATGCAATGTATTATTCTTTAATTATGATAATGAAGCCTTTATGAATACAGGGATTCAAGAAAGCGGAGCTACACCACCGTTTGCTTCCACAACCACAGGACCAGCTGGAGAGAAAATCCCTGGAAAAATAGGAGTCAAGCAAGATTTGGTTATTCCAATGGCATTTTTTGGAGGTAATTCTATATTTTTAGCAACTGTAAATCCAGCATATCCTAATGATTTTATGGGAAAAACAATTGAGGCATTAAAAACAGATGGAGGCTCGTTTATCCAAGCTTATTCTGATTGCATGAGAGGATGGCGACATGCCGCAGGAGATGCAGTAAAAGTTGCAAAAATGGCAACAGACAGTGGATATTGGCCTCTTTATACAATTAGAGTAAAAAATGGTCTGCCCAAATTTTCATATTATCGTGGGTTGGATGTTGATAGGGAGATATTTATAGAATATTTGAAGTCAATGGGCAAATTTAAGCATCTTTTTAGACCGACTATGCGAGAGAAGGAAATTGATCAAATAATTTACTTTACTGAATTACGTAATAAAAGATTAAGAAATTTAATTGAAGTTATGGGAGCGGAAAAACCGAGTGATCTATATAAATTGAATCAAAAAAAGTTAGAACCACAAACGCATCTACAACCAGGTCATGGGTTATGCCCAGGGTGTGGAGCAGGAATGGTATTGAACCAGTTAGCTACAGCAGCAACCCAAGTAGCAGGTAAGAATATAGTTTATGTAAATAATACGAGCTGTAGTGAGGTTTCCACTTCTAAGGATAATGTTAGTTCCTGGAATGTTCCATGGGTTCATCATTTATTTGAATCTGGTGCAACTGTTGCCGAAGCTATTTCAGTTGCATATAAAATTAGAAAAACTAAAGGATTATTTGACGGAGATATTCCATATGTTATTAATATCGGAGGAGATGGCTCCTATTATGATATTGGCTTCCAATTTTTTAAAGCTGCTTTAATTCGAACCAGTTCTATATTAGAAATGAATGAATATTTAAACCAAAAATAAATTTTCTTTTCTAAAAACCCTTTCTCCATAATTTTATTTTAAGATATAATTAAAAATAAATCTCCTTCAAGTTTTCATCAAAAATTTTCATGCAAAGGAAGTAATGATTACAAAATTATCAAAAAATTTATTCGATCAAAGATTTATAAATCTAATATGGGAAACGCAGAGGAAGCTTCACGTTGACTAAAACAAGCGAAAATTGATTTTAAAAATGCTGAGAATAATTTAAATTTTGAATCATATGAATTGGTCTGTTTTTTATCCCATCAGGCTGCAACAAAATCAATAAAGGCATTACTTTATAGTATTGGATTAAGACCATTTAGCCACTCACTAAAAGATCTTGTAAAAGAGATTGAAAAAAATAAAGATAAAATAAATATAAACATTCCATTAGAATTCGCTACTGAATTAGATAAACATTATATACCTACAAGATATCCTGATGTTTTTGTATCAGGCATTCCTCATGAATATTATTCAAAAAAAAACGCAAATGATTGTTTAAAATGGAGCAAAAAAATATTAGGATTAACACAAAAGTTCTTGAAAGATATAATAAAGAATTAAATGAATTAAGAGATTTTGTATCTAAAGCAAAAGCCATTTTAAAAGAAAAATTAATTTGCGTTGTTTTAATTGGATCTAGAGCACGTCTCGATTTTAATATCGGAAGTGATATTGACCTTATTTTAGTTGGAAATTGGTTTACAGATGTCTTATTTGATAGGATTGATGAAATTAGAAAGAAAATAGTTATTCCATTATTACCAATTGATTATTTCCTTTATTGTCCTGATGAAATTCTTAAATTCATAGAACAAGGAAATCCCATGATATTAGATGGATTTATGGAAGGCATAGCTCTGTTAAATAATGAATATTATCAAAAGATAAATGGTATTATTAAAACAATGATTTCTGAAGGGTATATTTTAAAAAATAAAGATATATGGCAAATTCTAAAATAACTCAATTACTCCATCCATTATTGTTTTACAATTCAAATAATTAAATTTTTAAAATTCATTCAATATAATATAGAATTGGTGAATATTAAATGATAGAACTAAAAACAATTAATATAAATACCCCTCAACGTGAGATTTTAATGGATATTACAACAGAGATAAATAAAATTGTATCAGAATCTAATATACAAAATGGTGTTTGTCGATTATTTGTTCCACATACAACAGCGGCAATAACCATTAATGAAAATGCTGACCCTTCCGTTAAAAAAGATATAGTAAATTTCTTAGGAAAACTAATCCCTCAAAATGCCGCATTTAGACATATGGAGGGAAATTCTGATGCTCATATCA
>JAHLWE010000286.1 GCA_019058135.1 Promethearchaeota archaeon
GGTATATGTGGTTCTGATGTTCATATGGCTCAAAAAGATGAAGATGGATATATTTATTATCCCGGATTAACAGCTTTTCCATGTACGTTGGGTCATGAATTTTCAGGAGAAATAGTTGAGATTGGAGAGCAAGCAATATCTAAAAGAACAGGAAAAAAATTTACAGCTGGAGAGCCAGTTACTGTTGAAGAGATGGTATGGTGTGGTGAGTGCAAACCGTGTTGTGATGGTTATCCAAATCACTGTGAAAGGTTGCAGGAAATTGGGTTTTCTATTGATGGAGCATATGCAGAATATATTGCTGTACCTGCTAAGTTATGTTGGAGTTTGAAAAAATTAGAAGGTAAATATGATGATATTTATAAATTAGGGAGTTTAACTGAGCCTACATCTGTTGCTTATAATGCCGTAATTGAAAGGGGAGGTGGAATTCGTCCAGGTGAAAATGTTATTATATTAGGAGCGGGACCAATTGGAATTGCTGCTGCAAAAATTTTAAAGACATCTGGAGCAGCGGTTTGTATTGTTTCAGAACCTGAAGAAAGTAGAGCAAAGTTAGCAAAAAGGATGGGTGCAGACTATATTATTAATCCTTCGAAAGAAAACTTTGTAGAGCGCGTAAAAGAATTAACAGATGGAGAGGGAGCCAAATTATATCTCGAAGCTACAGGTCTTCCACATATTGTAACAGATGATATTCAAAACGCTATTTGGGAATGCAAGGGGGTTAATAGCACGGTTGTAATTGTTGCACGAGCTGAACAAAGAATGCCAGTTTGTGGAGAGTACTTTCAAGTTAAGAGGGCCCGAATAGTAGGTGCACAAACTTAGATAGCTTTCCTATTTAGGTGTATGGCCATAGCGGGCACGGAACATTCCCAAATGTTATAAATCTAATGGCTTCAAGACTTTGTGACATGTCCCCAATGATAACTAAAGAAATATTACTTGATGATGTTCCAGAAAATTTAAAATTATTACAAACTGACAAAGAAAATTGCAAAATTTCAGTAAAAATAAGTTAAAAATTTAGTAAATTCAATTTTTTTTTTTTTATTTTTATTATCTGGAAAAATCGTCAAGAGTAGTCTGTTTATTGTGTTTGTAATTTTGAATCTTGAAAAATTCTTTTTTTAAATCTTTATACTTCTTTAGATAATTTTTAAGTTCTTTAATGTGATTTAATTTACTTATTTTGGATGGAGTATTATGTATTTTTTTTAAATGGTCAATATTAGAATCAATAAAATTCTTATTTACATTTATATTGTTAATAACAATCTTATTGAACAACTCTATCTCATTTCTATCAAACTTCATAATTTCAGTAAATAAATCATATCTCATGATTCTTATATTTTTTGTATATAGTTTTCTCTCTCTTTCTGAAATTTCAAGGTCTTTTTGTAATTCTAAAATTTTTGATTCCATATCAGTAAAGCCAATAATAAAAAATAGTGTAAAGGGAGTATAATACTTCTTAATCTTGTTTAAAACATTATTTTTACTCAAATTACTAGTGAAATCAAATAAAGTAAATTTATATCTACTTAAATCTGACTTAAAATTGAAAAAATCTTTTTTTGAATTTAATTTCAATAAAAACTCAGGATAATTTATTAAAAGTCCATCTATGCGATAATCTTCATATAAGAAAGGACTTATTTCAGAATAATAATTAACATTTAATTTCTTACTTAATAATAGATTAATGCATTTATATGATAAAATTCCAATATTACGATATTTCGAAAAGAATGTATCGTTAAAACGAATATCAAATAAAATTGGTGTTAACGTTTTTTTCGCAATATCAGTGATAACCTTTCTGCTAACTCCATAAGCAGCAGCTATTTTCGTTAAAGATCTTCCAGTTTCAAAATCTTTTATTTCTGTTATTATATTTAAAATATTATTAACTAATTCTTCACTAACATTGGCTTTATGACTTATCTCTTTTAATAAATCTCCAGATTCAAATTTATTTATAATTAGATCTCTTAATTTCTGATTTGATAATGTATTATACAAACCAAGAAAATTTGCACTTCTCTGAATTGATTTGCGAGGAATGTTATAAGTATTAGCAATATCGACGGATATCCATTTATTAATTAACATTCTATATAATATACATTTAAGAATTTCATTATCTCTATTTATCAGAACAATACGATTTATCATTTGTTTAGAATTAGGAATATTTTTAGTTATCCAATCCTTAAAATCACCGATGATTTTAAAATTATGAATAGGTCGAATGAGATATCTTTCATCAGATTTGATTTGTGTATATTTTTTTAGCAATTTCTGCAATTCTGGATTAATAAAATTTTTGTAATCATTTTCATTTATCGATCCCTTTAGGATCAATTTGGCAATTTCATTAATTTCTTTGTTAGTTATTCTTAAAGGAATGCTTTTTAATATATTCATATATTTCATAACAGTAGTCTTTGATACTCCTACTCTATTACCAATCTGTCTAGTACTCTCTTCAGATTCTAATATCCAATAAATTACATACTTTGCTATTTCAGAATTTTTATTAATATTTTCAATCTTTTTAAAAAAATCATCTTTATTTAATTTAAATTTAAAATCGCTTAAAAGCAAATTTAACTTATAATTTTCTAAATTTTTAACCCCTAAAGCAAAATTTTTTGATATTCTGATAATATTATTTGGAGATGAGATATTTTGGATATTCCTATAATAATTAATTAAAGAGTGTAATTGAGGATCTCTAAAATTTTCAAAATCTTTTTCCTTAATATCTTCAGCTAATTCAATAATTTCTTCTTCAGAATAAGTGTGTTTAAATCTAACTGTGAATTTCTTATTTAATATTTCTTTTGCTATTTGGCTTATTGTAGTATCTGTCATATGAAATCTTTCTTTCATATTAGTGATAGAATCTCCAAATA
>JAHLWE010000287.1 GCA_019058135.1 Promethearchaeota archaeon
AGGAAAAGTGACTACTGGATCCTTCTTTCGCTCATCAATAAGCTTATTCATAATTTGGGAACCATGACTTTTAAAAGTAATTTCACGGTTAAATAAATCTAAAAGCAAAGAGAGTCCTTTAATAATCTGCCTTTCCACAAAAAAATTATTTGCTTTATTAAATATCTTTTCTACATCAGCCATTTTTATTTACAACTTAGATTAAGAGTTAAAAATTCAATCTTACAATTAATAATAAAGTATGATATACTATATATTATTTTGAATTCTTAATGTTTTTTTCTCTCTTGATTTTAAGAAGAAATATACAAATATTGTATCCCAAATTAAACTTCCTAACAGAAACCACATATAAGGAAATGAATAAACGGGATCAGTGTATCTATAATCCAAAAAATAACACCACAAGATAAAAACAATTAAAATATTTTTATAGATCTCCCAATTGAAAATTTCTCCTTCTTGAATACGAATTATATAATAACCAAGAATAAAGGGAACCCCATGGAGGATAAAATTACGAATTGCATGCTCGAGGATATAATATCCCAGAACTGTTAGGGAATAATAAATATCTGCTATCTGAAAACCCACTAGTATAATAATATTAAATGGCATGGATGAGATAATGAGACAATTAATATGTTTGTTTTTAAAATCAAAAATCATCATATTAAATAGAGCACATATATAGATAAAATGAGAGACAAAAGTAATGTGAATTAGGGGTTCCAATGAAATTAACAAGATAAATAATATAATCCCACATACCCCAAGACTGATCTCAATAAATCTTTTAAATTTATACTGAAAAGCAAGTTTTTGTTCCAGAATACATCACTCGGTAATTGTTTTCAAAATTTTTATATTTTCATCTAAATTATCCTTAGTTATTTCTGGATGAATGTCTAATGCGAAAATTTCATTTGATACTTTTTCAACGACAGGTAATTTTATTTTTGTATAGTCAATTTCTTTTCCGTAAAATGGACAAGTCCATGGACAGCCTTTAGGATAACCAACTTTCTCTTGAAATAATTTTGTTTTATATAAGGGTTTGGGATATAAAACCTTTCCACTTGGAAATTTTTCTAAAAATTGTGGCTTATTTAAACCAATAATTTCAGGGTGAATTCGGCCAATCCAGTAATTAAAAGCTGGTTTGCAATATTCTGGAATAAAAGGGGGATCTATACCCTCGATCTCATTGACAGCTTCAGTTAAATAATTTGCATTGCCATTTCTAATTTTTACGTATTCATCTAATTTTTTTAACTGTACTCTTCCGATAGCTCCTTGAATTTCAGTCATTCGATAATTCCATCCTAACCTATTATATACATACCAAGAAGGTTCCCCATGATGTCTTATTAATCTACATTGTTCTGCTAAATTATCATCATTTGTTGTGATTAACCCACCTTCTCCTGTAGTCATATTTTTTGAAGGGTAGAATGAAAAAGTCCCCAAATCCCCAATTGAACCTACTCTTTTACCGCTATATTTCGCTCCATGAGATTGACAGGCATCCTCAATAATGTATATATTATTATCTTCAGCAATATCCAATAATGGGCCCATGTCTGCAGTTATTCCAGCTAAATGAACGGGCATTATTGCCTTTGTTTTATCAGTTAATTTTTCTTTAACTGATTCTGGATCAAGTGTATATGATTTAATATCAATATCAGCGAAAATCGGGATTGCGTTATTGTGTATAACTGAACTCGCAGTAGCGATGAAGGTAAATGGTGGAACAATAACTTCATCACCTGGACCTATATCCAATGAGGCTATCGCGATATGCAATGCAGCAGTACCTGAATTTACTGCAATCGCATTTTTAACCCCAATATATTTGGCAAATTCTTTCTCAAATTTTGCTACTACATCTCCAGCTAATAAAGTTAGCATTTGAGACTTCATTACTTTTATTACTTCTTTCTGTTCTTCTTCTGTAAGATTCATTATAAATAAACCAAGATTTTTTTTTTAAGATTTAAAATAAAAATAATATATAAAATAAAGAACCAAATATTTTAAGAATGTTTTTTTTTGTTATAGTGAGGGGAAATTAAGTATTGAAAATTAAACATGTTAAAATTCAAGTATATGGGAGAGTTCAAGGCGTTTTTTTTAGAGATACAACTAGAAGAGTTGCAAAAAAACTCAATTTAACTGGTTATGCAAAAAACATGTCAGATCGTTCTGTTTTAATTGAAGCAGAAGGTCCCTTGGATAAACTGAATGAATTAATTGAATTTTCTAAAATAGGACCAAGATGGGCACAAGTTGATAGAATAGATTATGAATTTAGCGATGAGATCAAAAATTATTCCAATTTTAAAATAACTTTTTATTAATTTATCTCTGGGTTTATCTAGTTCTTCCTCATAGTATTCATTTACAAATTGACATAATCCCTTTAATATTATCCATTTCATTTTTTTTGTTTTTAGAGTAATATTTTCTAGTTGATTCAGGTAATTAAAATAATTCATTAAAATTCTCTTATTTATGTTAAAAATATGATCAATATAGCCAAATCGTATAAAAAAATAATTTAAAACTGATCTTCTTGTTCTTATGGATTGCTCAGAATGTTTATAAAAGTCAAGATAACTCTCTATAATCTCTTTATTGGTTATTTTATTTGTCTTATTTATTGATTCTTTAACATCTTCCATTCTATTAACCTCATATTTAATTTAAATAAAAAAAAAATGATTTAAGATTAAAAATAACTGTTTATAGCCTCTATTTCTAAATTCTTTTTTACTAACTCTATACTAGGATTTAAAAAACTCAATTCAGTTTTCAATAAGTCTCTTATAGCGATCCGAATTGATTCAGATCTATTAGGATATATTTTAGCCTCTACAAGATAATTTAAGCCTTCTAAATAAGCTTCTGGTATATATGTATGGTTATTACTTTCATTTTTATTTTTCCTCTAATTTGAAACTATATGTCTTGAATGCTCTTCTTTTATTATATTTGCCCAAAATAAGAAAAAAGTGCCAAATCCGATA
>JAHLWE010000288.1 GCA_019058135.1 Promethearchaeota archaeon
CTATAGTTCAATGATAATGTGCTCTTTTTCCAATCCGCCGCCATCTCAAAACGCTGCTTTAATTGAAAATACAACCGGATTAACATTTGGAATTAAAGAAGTCAAATTATATGGTGAAAGAATTCTCAATATGAAAAGAATGTTCAATATTAAAATGGGATTAACATCAGCAGATGATAGATTGCCGGATATATTGTTAAGGCCATTTGATGACGGCGGTGCAGCAGGTAAAACGCCAAATTTTGAACAATTGAAGAAATTATTTTATGAGTATCGTGACTGGGATCCTAATACTGGAAAACCTAATAAATCTAAACTAAAATCATTAGGCTTGGATAAATTGTAATTTATAATAAAATTTTTTTTTCTTTTTCTCTCAAAAATAAAGTAATTAATTCAGAATTTATTAAGTAATTTTGAGAAGATTACAATCGAAAATAATTAAAATAGAAGTTAAAGATACCTGAAATTACTTAGTATTTTGAATTTCTCGATATTCCTTAGTTATCAAAAATCTAATAATTTCAGTGTTATTTTTTATTCCATGATACTCTTTAATATCTTCTAACTTATGAAATATTTCACTTTCGATTGGTACATGTAATTCTTTATTTTTCTCAACAACCATTAGGTATATTTTAATAATATTATTTAATAATTTTTTTGATTATCCAGATAAAATCCACAAATTGGAAATAAAATTGATAACTTTATATACAAAAGTTATTAATTATCCATTTTTTATCCAAGAATTGGATAAGAAATTAATAAATCTATATATTAAATTTATTATCCGTCCATTTATGATCCATAATCCATCCAGAAATTGGATAACTTAATAAATTGATTTATATAGATTATTTATATATATTCCTAAAATTAAATTAAGAATTTTTATCTTCATTTAAAAAATGTTTGAATTTGTATTTGCGCTACTATTTTTGATTGGCGGGATTTTAATTATATTTTTTGCCAGTAATATAGCTATCAAGCATTCTGCCATACTTGCATCCGCTCTAGGTATATCTCCCTTAATAATCGGTATTTCATTGGTGTCAATAGGCACTGATCTTCCTGAAATATTTAACTCAATCATATCATGCTCTTTAGGACATGGAGATATTGATGTAGGGGATTCTGTAGGTTCAATTTTAACTCAGATTACTTTGGTCTTTGGGCTTCTACCTTTAATTGCTGGTTCATTTAAGATTGATAGAAAGGAAATTATTATCTTGGGTGCTTGCCAAATTTTAGGGCTTATAGTGATTTATGCTATTCTTGAAAAAGGATATTTCACTCGACTTAATGCTATTATTATGGTTGGAAGTTTGGTGATTTATTTAATAATAATAAGTAGTGTTACTAAGGAAAGCATTTTGGAGCGGGTAGATTTGATAGAAAAAACAGATACTACTAGAAGTAAACTATTTCATATTATAATAGCCTTTTTAGGTTTTATAGGAGTAGCTATTGGGGCATATGCCATTGTTCAATCAATAATTACACTCTCAAGCATATTTCATGTTCATGAATATATCATCAGTTTTTTTATAGCCAGTCTCGGAACTTCTCTCCCAGAATTAGTAGTCGATGTAAATGCTATTCGTAAGAAACATTATAAAATCGCAATTGGAGATATAGTTGGTAGTTGTATAGTTGATTCAACACTCTCCATAGGGATAGGGCAAGTACTTTTTCCACAAGTAATTTCTGCCGAACTCGCAGTTCCGACAGTTCTATATACTATTTTTGCATCTTTTATAGTTTTTATTATTGTTGCAGTTAAAAAAAAAATGGATAAAAAAGCTGGAATTGCTTTCATCATACTCTATTTATTTTCATATTTATTATTATTTATTTTAATCTAAATTTAACCTTCTTGCGTTTTCAAACCAGATATTTCCTCTCTTTCCACTCTCTTTATGCTAATAGCATCATTTGGGCAAGTGACTGTACATAACCAATATCCCCTACATTTTTAGGGATTAATATCAAAATTTAAAGACTTGGGCTTTGATAAATTATAGTTAATAAAAATAATCTTTTTATCTCTAAAAACAGATTAATTCCTAAATTTTTTCTATTAAAATATTTTTCATTAAAATTTGCAAGCAATATAAAAGTAATCGATATTAGATTAAAAATTTGAAAAATAAGAAAAACACCAAAAAGAAATTGAAAATACCTGAAATCACTCGGATGTTTTAATTTCTCGATATTCCTTAGTTATCAAAAATCTAATAATTTCAGTATTATTTTTTATTCCATGATACTCTTTAATGTCTTCTAACTTTTGAAATATTTCCTTTTCGATTGGAACATGTAATTCTTTATTTTTCTCAGGCACCATTAGGTACATTTTACTAATATTATTTAATAATTTTTTTGATTACCCAAATAAAATCCACAAATTAGACATTAAATTGATAACTTTAAATAAAAAAGTTTTTGAATATCCATTTTTCATCCAATAATTGGATAAGAATAAGATAACTTTATAAATTGACTTAAAGTTTATTTATATATAATCCACAAATTGAAAAAAAATTCAAAACTTCTGCTGAATAATGTATGAAATTTTATTTGCGATTATATTTCTTATTTTAGGAATATTTCTTATAGCATTTTCCAGTAAAATCGCTGTAAAACATTCAGCAATCCTCGCAACAGCTCTTGGTGTATCACCTTTAATAATCGGTCTCTCATTGGTATCAATAGGAACTGATCTTCCAGAAATATTTAACTCAATTATCTCATGTTCTTTAGGGCACGGAGATATTGATGTGGGGGATTCTGTAGGTTCAGATTTAACTCAATTAACTTTAGTTTTTGGACTTCTGCCCATAATTTGCGGCTCATTTAAGGTTGATAGAAGGGAAATCATTGTATTAGGTGGATGTGAGATTTTATCACTTATAGTAATTTATGCTATTGTTGAAAAAGGATATTTTACTCGACTTAATGCACTCATTATGGTTGGGAGTTTGGTGATTTATTTAATAATAATAAGTAGAGTTACTAAGGAAAGTATTTTGGAGCGGGTAGATTTGATGGAAAAAATTGAAACTACTAGAAGCAAACCATTTCATATTATGATTGCCTCTTTAGGTTTCATAGGCGTAGCTATTGGCGCGTATGCAATTGTTCAATCAATAATAACACTCTCAAGTGTACTTGATGTTCATGAATATATCATCAGTTTCTTTATAGCTAGCCTCGGTACTTCTCTCCCAGAATTAGTAGTCGATATAAATGCTATTCGTAATAAACATTATAAGATCGCAATCGGAGATATTGTTGGTAGTTGCATAGTTGATTCAACACTCTCCATAGGAATAGGACAAGTACTTTTTCCACAAGCAGTTTCTGCCGAAATCGCAATTCCTACAATTCTTTATACTCTTTTAGTATCTTTTATTGTTTTTGTCATGGTTGCATTAAGAAAAAAAATGGATAAAAAAGCTGGTATTATCTTCATTTCCCTATATTTAATTTCATACATATTCCTCTTTTTAATGATTTGGGTTTGAGGTTTCAGAATTTTATTCGTATTTTTACATCTCTAAATCAGGTATATCATAAGTTTAGTTAATTATTAATAAAAATAAAGATTTAATTACTCACTTAGCTGGATACTGGTTGGAATAATAATTGCTTTTAATGATTCTCCATGATCTTCTGTTAATTTATTAATTAAATCTGCCCATTTTTTAAACAATAATACCTTTGACTTTCCATAGATATGATCAAGATCACTATTACTAAGATGTTCTGAAAAACAATATACCTTTCTTCGTTTTACAAAGGCTTTCCAGATTATTTGTTCACAAACAGGACTATATAATTTTGCTCCTGTTTCCGCAATTAGACTGTGGAATCCACGTCCTTCATAACATGAAGTCATAATGGCAATTGTGCCATATCTTTTTAACATGTTATTTGGGGCTGTCATTAAGAAATTAAAAGCTTTATGCATACCTTGTGTGAGTTCTGTATCTTCTGGAAATAGATTAAAAAACGCAACATCATTATCTAAAGTAACTTTTGTCTTATATACTTGAGTACCTAATTCCATTGCTTTTCTATGTGCCTTAATATAGTCTCCTGCAAAACAACCACCAATTTTTCCATTTTCTGTTAGAATGATATTTATACTAAAATCCAACCCTACTTTTTTGGCAGTATCCTCAATATCTTTTCTAATTTCTGTAACACGACCCATTCCTGCTCCTGATCCTCCTTTCATTGCCATACTATGGTTTCCATATAGAGTTTCAATTCCACAAACCCCTGGTAAGACAATTTTTGCTCCACCACCAAATCCAGCTAAGGGATGTGGAATCACACCACCTATAGCAATCTTTAAACCAGATTCATAATATGTTTTATTAACATGAATTGGCGTGCCCATTTTGGTTTTCCCCAAATCAACTAAATTCTCATAAGGATGATGGTTTTCAATATTATAATTTTCGACAATTTCTCTCCCTAATTTTAAGACGTAATCGTGTCTGTTCATTGGTCTATGTGCCCCTGTAGCACCAATTATTGTAATTTGATCTTTAGAAATACCACTATTATGAAGTTCTTCTAAAACATAGGGGATTATTTTATATATGGGCGTAGGTCTAGACATATCATCTATTACAATTGCAATATTCTTCTTACCTTGAGCAAGTTCAGATAATTTTAAAGAACCAATAGGATTCAAAACAGCATTTTTTATATCAAATTCTGAAATATCTTCAGTGTTGTTCATTCTACCTTCTGAAACTTCCCATGCTTCTGGGAACTCAAATTCTCTGAACTCAGGCTCTTTCCATGATGCCCAAGGAACTTTTATTTTCACCATTTTAATTATCAATTTTAATTTTCTTTAATAATTTATTGATTGTTAGAAAATATAAAATTTTAATAAATCTTCAAAAGAAGCAGGTATTTCCATTATTTTGATATAATTTCAATATTTTTTATATTTTTTTTAAATTTATACATTTTTTCTTGTACCTGCTTGAATAAACAGTCTTTTTTTAGCCCTATTGGGCAATTTAGGCATGTAGGTTCTATTTTTTCTGGAGGAATTTTTAAAATTTCTTTTAAAACAGGATTAAATTGCTGAAAAACTGAAATATCATTGAATTTTTTTTTAATCTGAAAATGATAAATTTGAAAAAAAGAATTGTAACAGATTTTTAAAATCTTTTTATATTCCTCAATGTTATCAAACATATTTGAGAATAAAAGTGTAAATTTATAGAAAAGGTTTCCACTTATTTTGATATTCCAGAATTGGTAAATTTAATAGAGACTCTTCACTCAATTCTACATCATTTCTAACATACAACCCTTCATAAATCCTTATATAATTAACCTTAAACTCCTCACGGTTTTTTAATTCTTGTTCCCAAATTTTATCTCCATCCACATCATAGAAAAAATCAGGTCTTATGTTTAAAACATAATTTACTCTTAGAGTATAATTCTCTTGTAAACTTTGATTCTCTACAACATTTTTATCCGTTAAAATATAACCAAACTCGTATATATCACATTTTGAAAAAAAAGGAATTGTTCCTGCGAAGTCATCAATTGCAATTGTTGAATTGGGATAATATTTATCAATCCACGAACAAATTTGGATATTTTTTTGCATGCGAAAATAGTAAAAATTTAAAAATGACGAATTTTGGTTATATCTACCGAAAGAATCCATTATTATTGGACTAAACAAAAATAGACTCACGATTCCAAATGCTGTGATTTTAACTTGAGAGAGACATAAAAATATTATATTTAAAAGTATAACCAAATCCTGATGTCCAAAAAGTCCAAAGTACCGACTCAAGATTCTTAATTTTAATCTTATTTTTATTCACTGACCAATTTAACTGTTCAAAAACTTGAATTGCATCTTCAACAGATTTCTTAACCTCAGGATCGAGGGCTTCTGCAAATCCTAGATCTAAGGAATAACCAATTTTTAATTTTTCAGGTTTCTCATCAAGTTTTTCTAAATAAATAAAATTGGATTTAGGTAACGAGTATCTATCTGAAAAGTGCTCTCCTACTAATACATCCAACATTAATGCTGCATCTTTAACATTCCTAACAATTGGGCCTTTATGCATAAGCGTACCGAGATATCCTAATAATAACATACTACTTTGGGGAACTCGACCAAAAGTTGGTTTTAATCCAAAACACCCACAAAAACTACTGGGAATTCTGATAGATCCTCCTCCATCTGAACCTAATGCTAAGGGACCTAATCCAGATGCTACAGCGGCAGCAGCACCTCCGCTAGAACCTCCAGAAGTTCTTTCTATATTCCAAG
>JAHLWE010000289.1 GCA_019058135.1 Promethearchaeota archaeon
ATAACATTATTCTAAGTGTATTGGATTTACCAAGGATTAATCAGATAGATTATATAATAAATAAATTAAAAGATAAACCTTATACCCGGAGAGCGCAAGCAACAACCTGGAGACCCTATATTGATCCTTATTCCGAAGATCCGCCCTGTCTACAGAGATTATTTTTCCGTATAAAGAACGATGAACTCATATTGCAGACATGTTGGAGAAGTCGCGATTTATTTAGAGCGTGGGAAGCAAACGTAAATGGGATGGTTAGAATTCAGAAATATATTGCTGACGAATTAAATGTAGGAATTGGGCATTATTTAGATTTTAGTAACTCATTGCATATATATGGTGATACAGTAAAAGACCTGATTGATATGTTTAAAATAATGGAAAATCGCAATGAATTACAACCAAAAGTTCTCAAGAAGCTTAAAGAGTATAACTACTTGTAAAAAAATTGATTGCCTTCTTCTTCCGATTTTATTTTTTCTTATAGACACTTTTTCCGCGTATAATAGTCTCGATTACCTGAATTTCTTTTATTTGGTCTTTCGAAACTTCAAGAGGGTTTTTATCTAGAATTACTAAATCAGCCAATTTTCCTGGCTCAAGGCTTCCTTTTACATTCTCCTCAAAGGCTGCGAATGCACCATTAATAGTATAGGCTTTAAGCGCTTCTTCCATAGACAAACATTCTTCAGGGATAAACCCATTTCGATTTACTAACGCATGAAGTCCTAAAATAACGTCTGGATCTTCAACAGGACAATCTGAACCCGCAGTAAAAACAACACCAGCATCAACCACAGATTTTAATGGATAAGTATATTTACAACGCTCTTTACCTAATCTCTTTTCCAGCCATGTGTATTCAGAATTTATAAAAGGAGGCTGACAAGAACAAATTAATCCTAATTCTTTCATATCTTTTATAACATCAGAAGTTAGCATAGAAGCGTGTTCAATTCTGTGTCGATGATCTTTCCGAGGAAATTCTTTTAAAAGCCTTTTATATAAATCCACAACAATTTTGTTTCCCTTATCACCAATTGCATGTATTGCAATTTGGAATCCGAAATTATGAGCAATTTTCATTCGATTATAAAGCTCTTCTTCATCAATAACTAAAAACCCAATTTTCTCTGGTTGATCTGAAAATGGTTCGAACATACAGGCTGTAGCAGCACCAAAGGTACCATCTGCAAATAGTTTAAGGCAATTTACTTTGAATTTTCCATCTTCCTTTCCTTCATCTAGCGGTGGCTTTTTAATTCTTTTTATTTTTTTTGGGTTAATAGCTGAAACCATAAGATACCAATTTTGAAGAACTTTATCAATAATGGTTTTTAGAACTGGAATTTCCATACCACCTAATTCACCGAATTCACCACCTTTATCTGATTGCATAATTCCATGAACACTCGTTATGCCTTTACTTGCCAATAGTTCAAATGTTTTTTGAGCGATTTTCATAAAATCCTGAGGACTTGGAAATGAAATATGGGATATCAGTAAAGACATTGCGGTTTCTGAGATTACTCCAGTAAGTTCCCCCTTATTATTCTTACGGATTTCACCTCCCTCTGGAGGGATTGTATTAACATCAATATTTACTAGTTCAAATGCTTTACTGTTAGCAATTCCAATGTGACCATCATATCTTAATATGAAAACAGGGTTTTCGAAACAGGCTTGATCTAAATCCCATCGGTTTGGTAAGATTGGAACATCAAAATTCTCTTCTTTTAAGCTCAGTCCGAGTATCCACTCTCCTTGCTTCTTATTTTTTGCCGTTTCTTTTAATATAATTTGGAGTTCATTTAAGCTCTTAATTTTTGAAAGGTCAAGATTAAGCGAAAAAAAAAGAAATCCAATCGGATGAATATGTGAATCAATAAAACCCGGGAGTAATGTTTTTCCATTTAAATCAATTAATTTATAATTTTCACCCATATTTTTCTTAACTTCTTCAAGATCTCCAATTGCGGTGATTTTCTCGTCTTTGATTCCAATCGCTTTTACAACTGGTTGGAGGTCATTCATAGTGAAAATATTACCTCCAAAAAAGATCTTTTTATTCAAATTTTCATTTGTCATAACAAATTTGATTCTTTTTTCTCTTTAAAAATGAATTAACATCGGAAGTTTAAAAAAATTACATTTTAAAAAATCTTATTAAATATCTTCTTAGTATTCTCCAAAATCTGATCTTTTAGATCATTTTTTGGTATGTTTTTAATTTCTGACAATTTTTTTAATACGTAAGGAATCATTGAGGGAGTTCCAGTTTGATTATGATATCTGACAGGTCCATCACTTTCCAATAAAAGATTAGTTGGGGCACATAATTCTACAGTTTTTTTTACAGGAGGTGAATATTCGATCGCTGGAGTTATTGAAAAGAAATAACCTCTATCTAGACCAATTTTAACCAAATCTTGAGGACCAGAATACCAATGAATGTTAATATTAGGTAGATTATAAGTGGGTAATATTTCGAATACTTCCTTTTCTGCTCCTTTCACATGCAAGTTCACTGGTAAATTAAACTTTTGAGCTAGTCCCAGCATAGTTTTAAATATTTTTTCCTGCAGAGGCCATAATGTATTATCTTTAACAAAATAGTGATCTATTCCAATTTCTCCGATTGCACATAATTTATCGCTATGGATGGTGATAAAGTCAATAATCTCATCCAATTCTTTATAAATATTTTTATTTTCTTGAACTTCTTGCGGATGAATTCCAAGAGCCGGGTAAACAGCCTTAAATCTCTCACTTAGATCCATAATCCTTTTTTGACTTACAGCGCTCATAGCGACGGCAATTATTTTCTCAACTCCGATCTGTTGGGCTTCTGAGATAATTTCTTCTGGAACTAAGTATAAGTTTAAATGACAATGGACATCAATTAACATTAGTAATCTCTATACCTCCTTACTGCGTCAAACATTGCCACAATATTTTCTGGAGGGACTTCTGCAGTAATATTATGAATATTTGTGGCTACATAGCCCCCACCGGGTTTAAAACATTCTATATTATATTTTACTTCTTCAGTTATTTCTTTTGGTGTTCCAAACGGAAGAGTTTTTTGAGTATTACAAAGACCGCCCCAAAAAGTAATAATATCTCCGAATCTCTTTTTCAGACTACAAG
>JAHLWE010000290.1 GCA_019058135.1 Promethearchaeota archaeon
AGATTATCCTTTCATAAGGAAAGAAGTTCCCGCAAAAAATAATGCGGAATTAGTAGCTCGAATGGTGAGAATTTGTAAAGAAATGGGCCGTGATGTAGCTGATCCTTCTGAAGCGCGAAAAATTATTATGTTATAATTAATCTATGTTTAATAATAAGAGGGAAAAAAAAATGAAATTAGAAGGAAAAGTATCTGTCATCACTGGAGCTGGAGCTGGTATTGGAGAGGCAACAGCCATTCTATTTGCTAAGGAAGGATCTAAAGTTTGTTGCAACTCAATATCTGAATCTGCATTAAAAGTTGTAAATGCCATTAAAAACTCAGGTGGTGATGCTATATTCGTCCAAGGTGATATTTTGAAAGAAGAAGATACCAAAAGAATTATTGAGAAAACGATTGAAAAATATGGAAAAATTGATATTCTTTTTAATAATGCGGGTGTTGTTCTCCCAGGAAGAATAGATAATATTTCTACAAAGGATTGGGACAGAACAATGGCTGTAAATGTACGGGGGATTTATTTAGTATCAAAATATGCTATTCCTTATTTGAAAAAAACTAAAGGAACAATAATAAATAATGCTTCATCTGTTGCATTTAAAGGAGTTAAGGAAAGAGCTGCGTATACTGCATCTAAAGGTGCAGTGTTATCCATGACGAGAGCCATGGCTATTGATTATATCGAAGATCGAATAAGAGTAAACTGTATTTGCCCAGGTACAACTGATACACCTTCTCTAGCTAAACGATTAGCAAAATTTGAACATCCTGAGGAAGCAAAACGTCAATTTATTGCACGCCAACTTTTGGGAAGGTTAGGATCACCCGAAGAAATTGCAGAAGGTGTGCTATTTCTTGCTCTCAATAAATTTTGCACTGGAATAAGCTTGTCTATTGATGGTGGCATGACGGTCTAAATAGATATAATACATAGATTGAAGATTTTCAAAAGTTTTTAGATTTATTGAGGTAGAGGATTAATTTTATAACATATTTTAGTTAAATTGCTAAAAGAAGAAGTAAAATTTAAATTAACTTTAACAGCTTTTTTTTCATACATAAATTATTACGAACAATTCGACTTTTTCGAAAAAAGATTTATTAACTGATTAAATCAATTAGTTATTATATATTTTATAAAAAAGAAAAAATAGATGAGCTGAAAGAAATGGATGCTTCTTTATATTGGCTTGGGGTCTTCCTAGCAATTACTTCGGGAAGCGTGAATAATATCGGGTTAGTTTTCCAGAAGAAAGTAGTTAATGAAGTTGTTGCAGAGGAGGAGAAATTTTTCCGTAATTTAGTGAAAAAACCGCTTTGGATAACGGGTTTATTGATGGAACTAGCAATAGGATCAATATTTTTCATGTTGGCTCAGTTATATATTGGTCCAGCTTTAATTCCGGGATTAATGGCTTTTGGTTTAATTTTTCTTGCTATCGGGTCTGTCAAAATTGTTAGTGAAACCTTAAAAAAAGAAGAAATAACAGGAATATTATTAATGATACTTGCGATTTTCTTACTCGGTATTAGTGAATTGTCAATTGATATCTCTAATATAGATTTATTAGAAATAGGTCTTGTTTTTAGAATGGCTATTTTTACAGTAGTTTTATTTATAGGATCTGGTTTATGTGAAATTCTTCAAAGAAAAAGTAAAAAGTTTAAAGGGATTTTATTAGCTATTTCTTCAGGATTCCAATTTTCACTCACGAACTTCTGGATTGCACCATTGATGGGCGTCATTGCTCATGTCTTCGGAGGTACTTCTAGTTTAGGAGAACTTATTTTATTTCTTTGTAGTGCAGCAATTTTAATTGTAGGTAGTATTATTGGAATCATGAAAATTACGCAAGCTTTTCAAGTTGCTCAGGCATCAAACATGATTCCTATTCAACAAGTTCCCATACAAGTGACACCAGTATTATTTTACTTTATAGTATTCATGTTAGCACCTCCTAGCTTCCTTTCTACTATCTACATGAGTGTCGGTGTGATTATTATCATAATAAGTTCGTTTTTACTATCAAAAAGGCAAGCGCAATTAGAAGCAATAAAATAATAGGGGAAAATCTAATAGATGAAAGAAAATTTGAAAATATCGTTCGAAAATTGCTAAATCAACAAAAGATATATAAAAAATTATATAAATTACAAAAACAAAACATTTCTTAATTAAAAATAAAAGCTTTAATAAAAAAAGATAAAAATGTAATTAAAAACATAATTGAAAGGTGTATTTAATGGCTACTGCCGAAGAAATTAAAGATGCTCTAAATAGATGGGTCAAAATGTTAGTCGATCCAGAAATTGCAGATGAATTTGAGGGATTTAATAAAACAATGCAATTCGAATTTCCTGATATTGATTATAAACTAAAAATGATTTTTGAGAATAAAAAAGCAAGAATAGAGGATGGTTTTGACGAAAATGCGGAAATGGGTTTAGAAGTTAACTCAGATGTCTTTATTGGTATTGCCACTGGAGAAGAAGATCCAATGGAAGCATTTATGGAGGGAGAACTTAAAACCAAAGGAGATATGGGAAGTTTACAAAAATTAGAGATATTTATGGATATAGATTAGAAATTTTAAGCTTCTATTTATTTTTTTTCTTTAATTGAAAAAGATTTTGAAAATTACAACTAAATTAATAATTAATGATTTGATATAAAATGGAACCAATTGGTTTTAGTAAAGAAAAAGCGCGCAACATTTTGGAAAAACATGATATTGATGTGTTGGTTGCTTCTAATCCAGTAAATGTTTTTTATACAACTGGCTTACCAACGTTACATGTGGCTCCTAATCCTATTTTATATGTCTTATATAATCAATATCCAAGTTTATCTTTAGTACGGAGGGATGGAGAGGAAAGTTTAATAACTTGGATTACATACAGTAGTGTAGATAAATTTTCTTGGGTTAAGGATGTAAGTGGAATTGGGTCTCCTAAAGCAGCAATGGTAGAAGTATCAGATAGAATTGAAAAATGGGGGTTATCAGAAAAAAATATCGGATATGAATCTCTAATGCCCTCTTATCAATCTGAATATTTAAGAAATAAATTTCCGAATGCGACCTTTGTTAATGGTGATCAAGCTTTTTTGGACATGCGGTTAATTAAATCAGAAGAGGAAGTGAAACGCATAAAAAAGTCTACGGAAATTTCTGAAAAGGCAATAAAAGCCATGATTAATGCGGCTCATGAAGGAATAACCGATAATGAATTATTACAAATCGCTAGAAGAACTATAGTTGATGAAGGTGCAGAAGGATGGGATCATCTTACAATGAACTTGGGACCCTCTGATCCCGAAGCACCAGGAATAGGAACCACCCTGAAATCCGGAGATCTTAATAGATTTGATATTGGAACCATTTGGAAAGGATATGTATCAGATGTTAGTAGGGAACTCGTGATAGGAGAAATACCTGATGGTGCTGAAGAAGTTATGGATCGAATAATTAAGGTACAAGAATATTGCGTAGAGAACATTAAACCTGGTTTAAACATGAAAGAATTATACAATAATGCTAAAAATTATCATAAATCTCTTGCAAGGCGAGGAAGGTGTTTCATTACAGGTCATAGCATTGGATTAGAATGTGAGGAAACTCATTTGTTCAGTCCAATGAAGACCCTTGATATTCCGTTTGAAGAGAATATAGTTCTTGATATTGAAATTTGGCAAAGATTCAAAAATCAGGGTTTGATTGGGGTAGAAGATTGCTATAGGATTACCAAATCTGGTTGTGAAAGGCTTTCAAGTTTAGATAAAAACATTTTTGTTAAATAAAGTCGAATAAAAAATGAGAATAATATTTATTTATTTCTAATATTCGTGCAAAAACTTAAGAAATTCATTCACGAAATTATAAAATGTTAGAGGTATGATTTTATGGATTTTGTTAAATTTGGTATAATTGGGACGGGGGCAGTATGGCGTTTTCATAAGCTTGGCTCCAAAAATAATCCGAAAATAAAGTTCGTTTCTGCATATGATATCGACGAGAAAAAACTAAACCGTGTTGCCAAATATTCTAAACTAGAGACTTATTTAAATTTAGATAATTTTTTTAAGAGCGATATTGATGCTGTACTCATCATGGTCCCTCATTATCTTCATAAAGATATGGTTGTTGCTGCAGCTGAATCAGGGAAACACGTTATTTGCGAAAAACCGATGGCAACCACGCTTGAAGAATGCGATGAAATGATAGCAGCAACTAAAAAAGCAAACGTGAAATTCATGATTGCAGAAAATCATCGCTTTCTTCCTGCCCATCAATTTATAAAGGATGCTATAGATTGCGGTTTTATTGGAGATGTTTTTCTTGGTCGAACTTATGAGGGTGCCTATGTTAGCCATGATCAATTTCTCAATCCAGATTCTTGGTCATTTACTTATGATAGGGGAGGTGGTGGGGTTATTGCTGATCAAGGAGTTCATAAATTTACCATGTTAAATTGGTTTCTCGGCGAGGTCGATTCTGCACAATGCTGGCTGGGAAAAACTGTGAATTCTCCCCCTAATAAAGGAGAAGATACTGCAATTGTTCTCTTACGGTATAAAATTGGAGCTATAATAACTGTTGATATTTCTTCTAATACAGTTCATCTTCCCACCAATAGAACGGAGTTGCATGGAACCAAAGGTACTATTCTTGAAGATCATTCCTGGGAAAAACCCGTTCAAATTCTTTCTTCACATCCAGATGCAGAAAAAAAGGGAGAGTTTTATAGCCCCTCAATTGAACACGGTTCATTTCCAAAATATTATAACATATCCATGGGACATGAAGATGCTTATTTTGCCGAATGCATTCTAGAAGATAAGGAGCCAGAATTTACTCCCGAACAAGCAAAACAAGGTGTTGCTGTAGTACTTCTTTCTTATCTTTCTGCTAAAAAAGGGACCATCACAACGATGGATGAATTAATGAAAATTTATAAAACCATGGGTACAAAAAGCATTTTAGATGGTTTAGAAGAGGTAATGCAAAAAAATTATGGAAATTTGAAATGGGAATAATTATTTTATTTTTTCATTTTTTTTTATTATAAATTAATCCAAATTAACTAGTTAAAATAATAATAATAACAATAATAAGGAAAAAAATATTTATTAAATTCTTGTAATATTTACGGTATGAACTCCATCCTCTTTTATTTTTACCAAA
>JAHLWE010000291.1 GCA_019058135.1 Promethearchaeota archaeon
AATAATATTAACTCCCGATGATATGAGAAAAACATGTGATGACCCTGATGCTTTTGATTGGACAAAATCATATATGAATATGGGCTCGCTTCAAAGTATTTCTGTTAATTTACCCAGAATTGCATATCAAGCAAATGGCGATGATGATAAATTGTTCGAAATATTGGGTGATCGTCTTAACATGATGAAAGACATAAATCTTATTAAACTTAATATTCTTAAACAAAGATTAAAGGATAGGCAATTACCGCTTTGTGCAAGCATAGTTGATGGAAACCAATTACTTGACATGGGAAAACAAAGCCTCTCAATTGGTTTCACTGGATTGAACGAAATGGTCCAATATCATACCGGACAAGAATTACATGAATCAGACAATTCTTATAATTTTGGAAAAAAAGTGCTACAATTTCTGTCAGACAGAACGGAAGAATTTAAATACCATCCCCATAACACTCAAAAAATTAAATTTAGCCTCTGGGAGCAACCTAGCGAATCATCTTCAGAGAGATTTGCAAAGTTAGACCTAAGACATTATAAAAATAAAGTCTTATTTCAAGGAACAAAAGATTCTCCATATTATACTAATAGTAGTCATCTAAACTATGATGCTGACATTCCTCTTTTCGAAAGAATCTTAAAACAAGCAGAATTTCACCCTATTGTTAAAGGCGGAGTAATTACTCATTTATGGATGGGCGAGCAAAATCCTGATCCAGAGGGCATTTGGCAAATGACGAAAAAAATCGCCTTTAACACCAAGACAGCTTATTTTGCTTATACTTTTGATTTTTCTTATTGTACAAAATGCGGACTTTTTATTCAGGGAGTTCATGATGAATGCAGTAATCCAAGATGTGATGGGAAGGGGAAAGATATTGAAATATATTCAAGGATTACTGGATATTATTCTCGTGTGGACCGTTGGAATAAAGGTAAGGCACAAGAATTTAAAGATAGAAAAAGGTATGGTTTTATTTAATTTTTTTATCTTTTTTTTCCAATTCTATTTATATTCTTAATAAAAAATTTAAAATCTTAGTCAATTTTTTTAAAATTCCTATAACTTAATTAAATATGAGCTCATTTTCTAAAGATTTAACTATTTCAAACCTTCAAAAAGAAATTGATGATTGGATTATCAATGAAGGTGGCGGATATTGGCCACCGTTTTCAATGTTAGCTGCCATTCTTGAAGAGTTGGGTGAGGTTTCGCGTGAAATTAATATTATAGAAAAAATTAAACCCCCCAAATCTGATCAGGTTAAGGGAGATCTTGGCATGGAATTAGCAGATCTAGTTATTGCAATAATATGTACTGCTAATTATTATAAAATTGATCTAACTCAAAAACTGATCGAAAAAATTAAGCAAATAAAAATTAGAGATAAAAATAGATTTATAAAATTATAAGAAAATAATTGATTAATTTATTCAATCATTTTACAGATATTTTCAATTTTCGCTACGGTCTCATCAACAATTTTATTTGTATGTTGCATACAAGTATAAAATCTACTCCCCGCAACTGAAATTATATTTTCGCAAATTAATGCCGCACCTAGATGCTCCATAAATTCCTTACGTTCCCTTATTTGACCAAAATGTTTAGGATTATCCAAATCTAAGCTCATTACAGCGGATGTATGCATATGAACAGTTGCATTAAAGTTATAGGAAATCCATGGTAAATTATGTTTTTGAAATATTTTATTTAATCCATTTGCCAACAGGGTTCCTATTTTTCCTGCTTTCTCTGAAGCATTAGTTTCCTCAACGAATTTTATAGCCCAGTATGCTGCTGCACAAGTTAATGGGTTTGCAGCAAGGGTTCCACCACAATATGCCCTTTTTCTACCACCGCCTACTCCTGCAGCGATATATTGCATAATATCCGCTCGACCACCAATTGCGGCAGCAGATGGGTATCCATGTCCAACAATTTTACCAAATATAGAGATATCGGGATTAATCCCATAATATGCCTGACCACCGCCCATATGTAATCTAAAAGCACAAACAACCTCATCAAAAATCAATAATGCCCCATTTTCATGACAAAGTTCTTCAACTTCTTTATTAAATCCTGGTCGCACGGGATTAGCACCACTTTCTGGACCCATAGGTTCGAGTAATACTGCTGCAATCTTTTTCTTCTCTTTAAATACTTGCCTTAACGCTTCTATATCATTTGGTCGGACAGATTCTATAAACTTAAACACTGGTTTTGGAATCCCATGAGATTCTAAAGTTTTTGTACCAGGAATGTGCAAATCATAAACTAATTGATCACTCCATCCATGATAGCCTCCTCCTATTTTAATAACCCATTTCTTGCCAGTAAAAATCCGAGCTACTCTTATTGCTAACATGTCAGCCTCAGTACCTGATTGTAGCCATCGAATTTTTTCACAGGAAGGAAAGTGTTTTTGTAATTCTTCTGCAGCTAATATCTCATATTCATTTGTAATTCCATGACAAGACCCTATTTCTTTAATTACTTCTATAACCTTTTTTGTATGAGGCGGATAATTATGTCCTAAAATGGTTGGACCCCCATTCATAAGGAAATCTACTAATTTAACATCATCAACGGTCCACATATAACATCCATCAACTCTCTTGGATGCTAAAGGAAATGGAAAATTAAATGCAAGATT
>JAHLWE010000292.1 GCA_019058135.1 Promethearchaeota archaeon
ATACAGGATCAGGAATGAGTATAGTATCTCCATATAAAGCCATGCTCTTTACTGCTCTAAAATGCGTCGGCAAAAAATAATTACTTCCTCCCAAAACATATTTTAAACCACCAGAGTTCTTAAGTAATTTTAACAATCTATTAGCTTTATTGTCGTAGAATTTTCTAATTATTGGTTTATATTTTATGATTGCTTTTTTTACACTTTTTGTTATTTTCTTTGCTGATTTACGTATTGACGAACCAAAATCATCAATTGAAGAAAAACGTTGTGGTGACATTCCGAATCCTTCTTCAAAAAGAAGCTCGAAAATATTAAAAAGTTCACGATTTAGTTCTTGTATTTCTCTTAATTCTTTCAAAATTTATTATTTAAATAAAATTTTTATACAATATATTTTTTGTAATATTTATAGACTTATAATTTTATAATTTATTCTCTATAAATAGCAATTGGAGTAATTGAAATTTCTGGGTAAACTACTGACTGGGCAGTAAGCTCAACAACTCTAAAAGCATCAAATACTTTTTGTAAAGCAGTTTCTATTTCTGAACCAGACATTGATACTTCAGTATTTGATCTATCCTTTGGAGGTATTGATGCTATTTGTGCAAAGATATTCCATTTAGATATCGGAGCTGTACCATATTTATAAGTTATACTTGAAATATCATCTCTTAAAAATCCTTTATTTAGGTTTCCAACAAATCTTAAATCTATTTGAGAATCAAATGGCATAATTTTTATTACTACTCTGTCTTTATAAAATACATCAAAAATCAATTTAAAGCCTTCTAAAATTTTTTTATCTAATTTAATTGTTTCTTGTATTTTATTTATATAATTTTGTCTATCCTTTTTTGTAGTACTATCTGGTAATTTCATTGCACCACATTGTGCAAAAAATCTACCTAAATCGTTAAAATTTTCAATAATTATTCTCACTTGGGTAAAATCATTTATATTTATTTTACCATTCAATAGAACAAACATATTATCTTTTAATTCTTTGCGGAACTTATCAATCTCCACATTTGCTTCTTTATAATTGTCTGGAACCCTTATTAATATATCATTTGTTATTAATGTATCTTCCACTTTGTTATAAATATTATCATGTAATGTTTTAGTTTCTGATTCTTGATTTTGCCAAATGAAATTACCTGCACCAATTGCTTTCATAAATCCTAATATTCCGCCCTCTGCACTGAGAGATGTTTCTATACCTTTAGTTCTTACATTTGTAGAAGATAATAAAACTCCTTTTTCAACTTGAGCTATAATAGATTTTAGTCTATCTGTATCCAAATAGATAAAATCTCTAATACCAATTTTCATTTTTTTAGTCTTTCTTTTTTAGTTTACATCCTTTATTCAAATTTAAAGTATTTATCCTTAGAATCTTCTATAAAAAATATTGTCTATATAATTCTCTTTTAAAGTCAAACGCTTTTATTGATAACAGTTCTTTATTATTATTCATTTATTAATGTCATACTGTTATTTTTAATTAAAAATACATTTAAATTAAAGTTTATTAAATTGGGGGGTAATTTTACGGTAATAGATTTAAAATTAGCCTCCCGAAGGTCAGAAACTAATTTTTCTAGAAACCTCCTATCAAATTTGTAATTCCGTGAAATATTTCTTCTTTTTGAAAACATATTTGATGTTTAAATCTGAATTCTAATTTTAAGACTTATATGTTTAAAAATAAATTTATCTGCTTTTTAAGATAACATTATTTCAAAGGAAATTCAATAAAAGGAGAAAAATTGCCAGCTATGAGTTTTTTTTTAAAAATTAAATGTCAACTTTTAATTCCTCATAATAGGGAATTTTTAATTTTCAAAAAATGGGGTGTTAAAAATTGAAAAAAAGTCAAAAATGAGTTAGATTAAGAAAAGTCTAATTAAGATTTCAATAATCAAAGATTTTTCAATTTGGTATTATGTCACTTATAAATTCTAGAAGTGCTCCAGAGAAGGAGATTATTATCAAGGGTTATGGGGAATAAAGTTATGAAAAAATCATCAAAGTTTCGAGAAGAAGACAAAATAAAACGTTTTCTATGGTGTGATCGACATTGTTGTTTATGTGGAAAATATTGTCTGAATACGCATTCTAAAAAAGCAGTGTAAGTTCCAATTTTCAGTAATTTTTAACTGTGCTAAGTCTACTAAAATTTAAGGTGAGGTCGAGAGAAATTTAATTCGATATTTAATCATTGACATGAAAGAAATTGAGATTCGAAGAACCATTAAGAAATATTTTGACAAGTATCATTCCTATCAAAAAATACTCCCACAAATGGGAGCAGGACCTGATTTTATTCGTGAAGGTGTCGCTATTGAAGTTAAAGGTAGTAGGTTCAATAAAAAAGGCTGTTTAGAACAACTTATGGATTATTGCCAAAAATATGTAGGATTGGAGTTCGTAGCTCCATATAATATCTTTGATATTGCTTTTCTGTTTCAACTAAGATGGATTGAACAAATATTTGACAAGAAGGTTACAATTTATATAGTTATCTCCTCAAATGGAAAATATAAAATCAGAAAATATGAATGTGTAAACGATTTATTTGAAAAGATATCTCAAAATATTATCCATCATGAAAAGATAAAGAAAAACCCTTTCTTAATTGCTGATCTAAAAGGAGTAAATGTGCTAATCAAGGAAATTTTATTTGATGAAATTAAACGAATAGGTTCAGAAATATAAATGGAATACTTTTTGATTTTCATTAACTTTTAGAAAAAAGCCCATCGCTGGGCAATTTTTATTTTAAATCAGGTTGTTTTTTAAGCTAAAAAATAATAATATTAGTATGGATTGAGTTTAATTTAGATAATTAGCAAATCATTTTTGAAAATACATGGATGAACAAGAAATAATAAAATTAATTAATTCAAAACGTAAAGCAATAGAGGAAGATTTACTAC
>JAHLWE010000293.1 GCA_019058135.1 Promethearchaeota archaeon
ACTCCAGCTCCTGTGATGCCTCCACCAATAATAATAATATCATAAGGTTCTTTCTGCAATTTGTCAATAAGGGCGTCTCTGTTTTTAAAATTCCATTTCTCTTCAAATAATTTATTACGTAAGGATTCCACAAGTCCCAAAATTATATCACTAATTTATAAAAATTTTCATTAATTTTATTTTATTTCATTTTAAAATATTGATTCTCATTTTTTAAATAATCCATATAATTTTTCATAAATGCTTTCATATGTTTAAATCTTGGAGATTCTCCAGTTCTCACGAATATTGCAGTATTAACATTTCCAAATAATATAGCTTCAGCTGGATCTAAATCTAAAACCAACCCAGCTATGGTTGCTCCGTTAAAATGATCTCCCGCACCAGTACTAAATCTTGGTGTACTTGTATAAGCTTGAGACACCCAATAATGGTCTTTTTTCCTTGTAATAGTGGCAAAATGTGGTTCATGAATAATTAAATAAGAAAAATTCAAGATTTCATTGATTTTTTTACCCGCTTCAATATAACCTTCAAAATTTGGCTGATTAGGATCAATTTCATCAACTCCGTCAATTACCCTTGAAATATCGATCGCTTCTATGTCATTTAAACTAAGACATATTTGGACTTGATCTTCAAGTTCCAATAGTAAATCGATCATTTTTTTTATATCTTTATCCTTCCGTTTCCTGAGATCAGCTAAATCAATAAAAAATATTTTTTCCTTGAGATTTGAGATGGATGGAAATATTTCAGTCTTGATTTTCCTCCATATATTATTCATTTCTAGCAATAATGACCAATGTCCAAAACCATATCCATCACAAATATTAAATCTATCAATTAACTTGGGGATTTTTATTTTTTTTATAATTCTATCCCAAGAGATATCATAAATGTTGTGAAAATCGGTAATCATAACCTTACCATCATTAAATTCTAATCCTACAGTTCGTCCAGGTTCGTTTATAGATATATCTTCAACGAATTCTGGATAAATTTTAAAGATCTCCTTAGCCTTTGGAAGACCCATCGCAGCTACCAAGAAAACTCGAAGTCCTAAATTCCATAATGCCTTTCCTGTATTTGGTGCAAAACCTCCGCCAACTTTTCGCTTCAAAACCCGCTCAATATTGGTTGAACTTCCAGCTGAATCAATAATTCTCTCAGCCATCTGTTTCATTGAATTCATCAAAGTCCAATTACTAACATCTTCTCGATTTGAAACTAAAGAATAGAGAGAATCTATATACCCATCAAATCCAAGAAAAATGTATTTATTTGAAGCAGATTCTTCCATGGCATCGATTTTTGATTTTATTCCATTTAATGCCTTTTGGGTCACATCATACTTGTTGTGTGGAATCTCCATAATATATTCTGACTAATGTTTCTTAAAATTTATTTTAAATTATTTTTTGATTATTAAATTTTTAATTTTCTATAAAAAAGTAAAATTTTATATATATCTTAATTCAATGATTACTCGTTTTGAAATTCAATTTTATTAAAATTAATTAAAAAAGAGGTAAAATATGAATGATTATTATGGTAACTCAATGGTATCCAACTAATAAGGCGAAAAAGATAATGGAGCTATTTCTTAAAGCAAGTAAAGGTCCATTGCCTTCTTTTATAAAGAAATGGCAAATTTTTACTTGTCCCGACAGTGAGCGTGGATTTAAGGGATATAATCTTATAATGACGGAGAAGGATAAGGGAGATGAAACCTTGATGCATATAACAAAAACGTTTCAGCCATTCTGGGATATTGAAGGGTTTTCAATGAGAATAGAAACTTTATTGGGAATTAAAGATGTGGTTAAAGTAATGGGAAGAACATAAAAAAACAAAAATTTTAAAATATACTCATAATTCCAAATTCCTTTTTTTTAAAAAAAATCTAAGTATTACATTTTACATTAGAGGAAGATATTCTAACTAATAATTATTGAAATCTAATTTGATAATAAAAAAAAAAAGTCTTAATACTATTAAGATTTAAGCATTTGGTCTAATATTAAAGGCAAATTTTTCACATCATTATAATTATGCTCAATACAAGCTTGAATTAATCCACTATATTTTTCCGGATTTTGAGAATACATTTCATAGAAATGCCCCATATAAGCCCCCGGAACATCATCATCCCTTTTTAATTCTAAAACTTCTTGCTCGATTGTTGATAATTTATAATTAATATATTTTCCCTTCCACAATCGCCTACTATTATGGTATAAATCGACATGGTGATATAATGTGTTATTTTGTTCATAAGGGTCATCATCTTCAGATATCATTGGATTTTCGTCAAAAAAATATAAAAATCTGTCAGCTAAGACAGGAATATCAAACGATTTACCGTTATATGACACAAAACATTTAAGTTTTTTAAAAAAATGCTTTAATCTCTCAAATATTGCTATTTCATCATCTAAGGTTCTTGCAAAATATTGTTTGATTTTGAAAATTCCATTTTTAAAATACCCTAAACCTATGAGAAAAACACTCGATCCGTATAATCCAGTGCTTTCTATATCTAGAAAAAGTAAATCCTCCAATTTAAAGCAAAATAATAAGTCAATATCTTTGATATAATAGTTTTTTTCGAGGAGTTGAAAATTTTTTTCCTTAATCATATTAATAAGTTTCATTGCGTTTTTTTGATATCCACAGTGTCCAATTAAATCAAATAGACTATTAACACC
>JAHLWE010000294.1 GCA_019058135.1 Promethearchaeota archaeon
AATTGAAGTCTATAGACCGTATGTATATGTCTAGACATCTACCCTTTCTTATGTTTGGGAAATCTTTTCTGTATTTACCGGTGAAAAATGAGAAAGACACTTTCAATGAAAATAATAAAGTAGAATTTGCATGCACCCCGTTCACATCCGATGGAGTCAATGTCATTGCATCCGGAACATCAAATATTAAAAAATATAGTAAAAAATTGAGGGCAGTATTCGATCTTCATTTTGAGGTATATACTTCCAATAATCCACTGATTAAAAGATTCACCGATTCCGGAATCTTATTGATGACGGCTCTTGCTGATGTGATAGAACATACAATAAGAAATGATAAAGGCATAGATAAAAATAATAAAGATGTATTTATTGGTGAGGTGATAAAAGGTGCAGAGGAGGAGATTTTTGATCCTGTATTTAGCACAATAAATTTAAGACAACAAATTGAGGATTGGCTAAACAGTAAAGTTGAGAAGGCTGAATTAAAAATTGGGTTTAGACCTTCAAATCAATACCTGCCCGAGATTTATCTCTATAAAATAGAACTAACCAAAACACAATTATTAAAGATATTACAAATGAAAGGATTACAAGCGGACTTTAATACATTTCAAGCCAAATTTAAGTATAAAGTCGAAAGTGGAGAACTCTCTTGGTCCAAAATTTTTGAATTAATCGACTTATATTTATCCGAATACGAAGAGTAGACTTCAATGCTCAGGAATTTAGATATCACAAATCTTTCTGTCTTTAATTATTTATATTTGTGAAATAATATATTATATATTAGTGAGATAAATTTGAAAAGTGTAGAGAAAAATGAGCAATTTGTTATTGTAAATGGAAAACGATTTATGACCAAAAAAAAGGTCGCGAATTGGCAATATCAAGTGAGCGAATTAAGAGCACCTCGGAGATAAAGGGTTTGGCTGAGTTGGAGAACCTAGAAGAGTTATTGTTGAGTCGTATTCATATAGAATTTATAGAGGGGCTGGATTCTCTAAAAGATCTCAAATTTTTACGATTAACGGGCAATCCTATAACAAGAATCACGGGGCTGGAACACCTTCAAAATTTAACACATTTGTGGGTCTCAAATAGAATTACCGAGATTGAGGGGCTTGATACTCTCACCAATTTAAGGATTCTAAATCTCAGCGGCAATCGAATCACCGAGATTAAGGGTCTCGACGCTCTCACCAATCTGAGAAATTTATATCTTGACGGCAACCAAATTATCGAGATTAAAGGGTTGGACTCTTTAAAAAATCTAATACAATTAAATCTTTCTTGCAAGCGGATTTCAAAGATTGAAGGTCTTGATAATCTGAAGAGTTTGTGGGAATTGGATCTTTCTGGCAATCAAATTACCGAAATGGAAGGACTAAGCGAGCTCAAGAGCATAAGAGAAATAATACTGAACCATAACCAAATTACCGAAATAAAGGGGCTTATGACTCTTTAAAATGGGATTTCGTTATTTTTCATGGGTTTATCTTTTTCTATATATCTTTTTTTATATTTTTTAGAGATTTTGAAAGAGAATTCCATTTTAGAAAAAAGCATGAATACTATAAATAGTTTATATTAAAAAAAAATATGAGGTAGCAAATTAATCTTTTCTGATAAAATTGTTACCTCCTTTTTTTTCTTTGTCTTGTTGATAGTATTTTTTTATATTCAGCTGCTAGATCCAGTTTTTCCTTAACATTTCTCTTGAATTGATTGGGCCATTCAATAAAAGAGTCCATACGGCTCTCTGCAGAGAAGAATATTGATTCCTTTAGCATCCTTTTTGGGAGAGTTATATATCTATCTTTAGGAAGTTGTGGAGTTCTGGGTATCAATACTTTTGATGCATTTTCAAGTATTGAGAATTACAAAATAGGATCATATTCGAGATTGGAATAAATTTTCTTCAAATTTAAGATAATTTCTCTAATTTTAAGGATTTCTAAGGGGGAAAAATTTTCTTTTAAGATCTCATCTGCTCCGAAGATGATGTCATCTATTCCTGCTCTTGCATTAATATAATTACGTACTTTATTTTCATTCATTTTTTTTGATACTAAGATTTTATTGTAAAAATCCCAGTGTGTGCTTAATAGTAAATGACCATCTATATCCAATAGATAGGTATCTGGTTTGCGGATTTCATCCATCATATCCAAAATAATATCCTTATTTGGAATAAATACATTTCTCATTAAAGTTCCCTTAATAAATGTTTTCTGGGTATCAGATTTGTTAGATAAATCAATTGGAACTTTAATTACCTTTTCACTTATAATTACATCACAATCACTTGCTAATGTAATGTTTTTCGAGGTCGCCATATGATCATAAACAAAATCCGATAAAATTAATCCAGTTAGTTGTTTTTTATCTATAATATACTTACCATGTTGAAGTTCAAATTTTGTGTAATAATTCCCAAACCAAATAGAAAATGAAGCGTTCCTTTTTCTATGGTAATTGAACTTTCAATTCCAGTTAAAAAGACTACAAAATCAGAATGGATTTTCGAGATATCTTGACTTACATATTTTCCCAACGTTGGATAACCTAATAAAGCTCCCCAGCTGGGAATAATAAAGAGCATATTATTTGTAATTAACTTATCTTGCATGATTTCACTACGCGAGTTGGATTCCGATTTTTAATTCAACTTTTTGATTAAAACATTTATTTCAAAAGTTCAAGTTAAATTATTTTTTAGTGTTTTTAAGCTTTTTACTTGCTTTGAAATTGACTTATTATTTTGATCATTAAATTGAGTTTGTACATATCCCAGAGTTAAGTTTTTATCTTCTTTTTTTGGTCTTTCTTC
>JAHLWE010000295.1 GCA_019058135.1 Promethearchaeota archaeon
ATACTGGATTTTTGTCTTTTGGTTGGTGTAGTATTTATCTACACTTATTTTCGCCCTCCTCCTCCCCCTATTTATTGATAGGCGGAGAATCATTAAAGACTTTATCCTCCCTTTTTTAATTCTTTATTATTGATATTATCTTTTACAATAGAAATTTTTAAAATTCTCAAGGATTTTGTGTGATTACAAAAGATAGTGATGCTGGGTGAGATCGACTTTAATATGATTTTGTAGAGAAAAGCATTTTGTTTGCTAAAAGTCCCTTCCTACCGGCTTTTTCTCTTTATGAAAGCATTTTCCAACATCACCGATGAGGATATGATTGAAGATATTTTTAAATAAAGAAAGTAGATGGAAAAAATTTGAGGATATTAAATTCCCATAATTGGTGCGAGGATGCCCCGGATGAACCTTTATTTATCAAATTCTCAAAAATCTTTGAGGATAAAACCCTTTACGGACTGAAAGTGAAAATAAGGCAGTTTGAAGCCACCCACCCTCATCTAACATTGGTCAGTTCCGATGATTACGCAAAAATTTTCCCCGTATTCGGTAATTATTTATTTTCGGATAGAGACCGATATTATTTCGAACTCAAATATCGATATAGAACTTATAAGGAAATCAGATATAAAGAGATATTATAGATCGGAAAGTTAGAAGAGATGAGTTTAAGCTACCATGTAAGAGATGGGAGTTTTACACTGGTCGGTTTTTCAGATAATTTTTAAAACCGATGAAAATATAGACCCATCCAAGTACAAAAGATATTATGAATAAAAGAAGGAAAGGCAGAGCAGCTAACTGTTTTGGAAAAGTTAGTCCAATTATACCAATTACGATTGTGAGAATACCTCCGCTAATAAACACGTATTTTAAGTTTCCAGACTTTTTCTTTAACTCTTCACCATATATAATAAAAGTTGTAATATTTAAGTAGCCCAAAAATCCTAATAAAAATGGAAATAGTAATTGAACCCAAATTGAAATAAAATTATTTTCTTCAAAAGTTTGAATACTAAAATAATCAATATAATAAAAGATGGTAACTATTAATCCACTAAATGGTGTTACTATTCCAGTATATCCCTTAGCATCCATAATATTAAATCTTGCTAATCTAAGTAGGGCACCTAAAATGAAAATAATGACTGCTGGAATATAAAATATTAATTCAAAAGGTAAATCATCACAATAACCAATAAAAATTAACATTGCAGGTACAACTCCAAAACAAAATAAATCATTTAATGAATCCATCTCTTTTCCAATTTCATTTTTTTGGTTTAATTTCCTTGCCACATATCCATCTAAAAGGTCAGTCCCCTGACAAATCATAATAAAAAAAAATGCCAATGATAGATCGTTAATTAAAATTCCAACCATTAAGGCTAAAATTCCACAAATTGTCCCTGAAAGAGTAATATAGTCCTTTAATTTTAAGAGTCGAATCATAGACATTTGTAAAAAACCTATTATAATTTCTACTTATTTATATAAATATCTTTCTAATTAACATAAAATATCTTTCAATAATTACTTTAGGTTTGAATAAATAGTTCTAGTTAAAAGGAAATTAAAAAAAAAAAGAATTTCTTAAGATTATTTATCATGTAAGACGTTATCTATTGATAAAACAAACCCCAACAAGATGCGTCTATCTGTTTTATTATCATGAATCCGTAAGGCGTATGTGTCCTTAAAATCGAACAGACCGCCCAAAAAAATATCACGCCATCGATCCGCTTTCTCTATCTCTGCAACTAATTCGCCAGTTTTAAAATTTCTTACTTTATAGGACCACCCCATGAACTTCCCTTGAGCTTCGTACCATTTTTCTCCATCTGGAGATTCTAAGTAAAATTTAGGGCGAAAAACACTCAAAAATGCTTTTTTAATTCGGGCTATCATATTTCCCTCTGGATCTTTTAAGTCTTGAGATCCTCTTGCACTAATAATCTTAGCATGAATTGTTGCCTTCACAGTTCCATCAAGCTCCTTTAGCTCGACCTTCCTTCTCAGTGAAATTATCTTACGATGCATCCTTCCGATGGGTTGTCCTTTTTCATCAAGAATATCGCCAGATCCCCAATCCCAGTATTTTTCTTTCAAAACATAATAGTTTCGGTTAATGTCGAAGAGACCGCCACTCGGTGCGGGTTTAGTAACACTTACGGTTTGAGAAGGTGCTGGTGCAGACTCATCAATTTTAGCACCGCATTTTTCACAAAACTTCTGACCTGGCTGTAAAGGATCACCACAACTTGGGCAAAAATTATCTCCCATTTTATTCAAACCTTTTTAATAATTGTATTAATTAATTTAATTTAATAACAATATGAGAATAAAGATTTATATAATTTTTGTTAAACTTGTATTAACTTACTTCATTATATTAACTTATTTTGTTTGCAAGATGAGAGTTTAATTGTTGTTATTGAAATTTTTTCGATTAGATCATTATTATACTTTATTATTAATCTCAAACATAAAGATGGATAAAAATATATATAGATATTATATGATTATATTAGTTTTTGTAAATTCATAGAAAATTAAAAATGATTATATTCAAATAAGAGAGCTTTTATTTAATCGTCATAAAGAAATTTTTTTTATTTAAGACAAAAATAAAGAAGAATCATGATTGGATACAAGGAATTCATGGCTTTTGATTTATTGGATGATGGAACTAAAAATGAACTGGATACATCCCCTGAAGAATTAGGTTCAATTTTGGATCCTAACCAAGTATTTGTGATAGTAAGGGAAGATCTACGCCGTATTTTTATTTGGAAAGGCTCAAAATCTCCAGTTCGAAAGCGATTTATTTCTTCACGAGTTGCCCAAGAACTCCAAAATGAGCTAATAAAATCAATTGATCAGGGGGATGAATTAGTTGAGTTTTTGAACGCATTTGGTCTAGAATCGATGGAAGTAACTGAAAGATTACCAGATATGAGATATATTAGAAATATTGAAAAGGATGGTAAGGTTCAAGGCATAATAATGGATGCAACTCCTGTTTCGAAAAAAATAGAAAGTACAGATTATTATTCCCCTGCTTTAGGTAGTTTTGATGGGAATATAATGGAATCTGCTTTAGTATCTCCTGGTATTAAACCTAAAACTCCTAAAAAAGAAACTTCTAAACCTATTCCAGTAACTCCATCAAGTATAAGTCCTGGATATATTACTAGAAAATCATCTTTTTCTCAAGATCAAGTTAAAAAAATTTTAAATGAAATCTTAAAAAATGATATTCCAGATGGATATAAACGGCAAAATGTCATAATGGGAAACTATTTATATGGAGCTGTCTCTAAGATAACCACAGTATTTGGAAAGGAGGTTGAGGATACAGAATGGGAAAGAATTAAAAAATTTCCTAATGAGGTAATTGAACTAGAAAACAATAAGATAAGGGTTCATATTGATGAAAAACGTGCTATAATAAAAGGTATTGAAGTGTTAACATTAGATAAAAAGACCTCAATAAGATCTAAAAAAATAGCAACCAGAACTCCAGTTAAAAAAACAATCACTAGAACACCAGCTAAAAAAAAAACTACAAGAACCACATCTAAAAAGACTACATCTAAAACATCGAGTACAAAGAAAGGCACTTTAGAAACAACTAAAGATAATCAAATTAAACCTAAAATGATAAAAGTTACTGGAAGGACACTTCCCAAAATTCCAAAAGCAGATGATGAATAAGAAGTAATGAATTTGTGCTTTCTATAACTTTGTTTTAATAAATAATTAAAAAAATAAATATTTAAAATTACATTTTTAAGATAATTTCGCTTTCCATTCTTTGATTTTTTTGGTAATTTTGTCGTGAGATTCACCAACAACGGTTTTTTCTCCTAGATCTTTAAATTCTCTTGCAAGTTGTCCAATTTCATGAATAAAGGGGCCAACTCTCGCAATATTAGCAATAAAGTCTCTCATTTTTTCAATCATATTGGCAACATCCACTGATTTCAATCCAGGCGTAATTTTTTTCTCAAGATTAATGATTTCATCAATAATTTGTGATTTAATTGAGAATGATAAGTTTTCCGCAAATGGCCCTATTGATGATTCAGGTTTACTACTTACTATTGATTCAGTCTTTTCTTCAGGCTTAGAAATAATGTCTTTTCTTCCTTCAACAATAACTACTGGTTCATATCTTGGGTATTCACCGGTACCAGAACAGTGATATTTGATCTGCAATGCAGTATCTGCTTTAATCTCTGCAATTCTTACTACTAATTCAGATTCATTTTCAATCTTATTTAACTCATATTTCAATTCCATTGGAGAAAAGCTTATTAATTCAAAATTTACCGGAATTTTATCCTTAAATAGAATATTTTCCAATTCAACATTTCCTTGATTTTGAAGGCGAATATTCACAATAAACTCTCCCGTTACACTACCTGGTTTAATACTTTTAAGAGTTTTGAACTTTCTAGCAATATATTTAATTTTTATTTCCGGTGTTTCACTTGGTGCAATAATATAAGGTTTTCCTTCAATTTCTGTGTTTAATTGAACAGTAATCGGAATTTGATATGATTTATCAGGTTTTGGATTTCTAGCAATTATTGGATATGATATTTCTAAAGTACTATCTGATGATAAGTCATTTGCCATATTAAATAGTTCAATTTCTATTCTATGAGATTTTGTTAAATCCTTATCATCTGGTGTAATTCTAAATACCTTAACATATTCATTACCGAAAATTCCTTTTAATTCTCCGCCAGTTTTTGCAAAGAGTTTAATATTATTTAGGTCTGGAGGTTCAAAATCATCGGCTATTTCATCTGTAATCAGTACTTTTTCGATTGGAGCTGATCCTTTATTAAAAATAGTGTTAACAATTTCCATATCAGTATTTGCATAAGCTCCTACCTCATTTGGTTTAATATCTTTTGAAACTTCTGCCCGAAGTACGGGATAATATAATGATTCTTTATATATAGTTCCCTCAACTCGCTTTATCGCTGTAAATAAAGTAGTGAATTCGAAAGTTGGTTCTAATTGAGGGACTTCTTTAGATTCAACAATGAAATCATAATCCCATGCTTGATCTCTGTTTAAAATCTTTCCGGGTGCTTGGGATACTACAATTTCTTTACCAGTAATAATATTATGTTCTACTCTTACATTATTTAACTTTACTTGAAATTCAGATTCATTAATAAATTCAACGTTACAATCCCATACCCCTGGTTTACTACCTTCATCCCTTGTTACTCCACTCATCGAATCTGTTATTGCAACTATATCTGGATCAATCATTGTTAATATTCTATTGTTTACTAGATATGTAGCACTTATTGCTCCAAGTGGTTGCATTTCTACGGAATTTGCTAATCCAATACAATTTACTACTAATTCAGCCGATTGACCAACACTTAAAGAGTTTAATTCCCAAAATATTTTATTCGAACCTTCCTCTTCTTTCATTGAAGCTGTTCCATTATTAGGTGGAACAATCTCAATATCTTTAAGTATAGGTGGAATATCTTTAATAAGTTTAATATTGATAATATCTCCACTTATTTGATTTGTTAAATGGATTTTTAACTGACATTTAGTGCCTTGAGCAAATAAAAACGTGTTATTTTCTCGATCTGAAAAATCTGATAAAGTATCGAATTTTTCAGCAATTGTTAAAAGAGGTTCTTTTATGTTAGAAATTGTATAATCGGAAGAAAAATCCTCTAACGGGTCTAGAGTATCTATTTTTATTTCACGTGCAGAAAATGAAGTTTTTACCGTTTCTTTTAGATCACATGTAATATTCCACAATCGACTTTTATCTGACGGATTTTTTATAATAAATTTGCCGTTTCCACTTATTTCCTTCACATTTCCTAAATCTTTAAGAACGGCATTTTCTTTTTCGGTTATATCTATTACGATTAAAAAATTTTTTTTTATTTCTATATCACTCATTTATAATTATACCTTAAAATTTTGATTAATTGGGGGGTATTGTATAATATTACTTATAGATTTAATATAAATTATGTAATAAATAATTTATAGTAATTCTTAAATAAAAAATTGAATTCTATAATCCTTTTTAATATTAAAAAACAAAATAAATTTAATTCCGATACGTTTTGAATGATATTAGAAATTACTGCTATATTTTTGCTTAATCCCCTTATATTATAATAAATGAAAAAATTTGAAAGTAAATGAACTAAATACAGATGGAAATCAAAATATCCTTGAAAAGGATATATTAGAAATTATCAGGAATTACAATAAATTAATGAAGGAGGGAATAACAGGTCCTGATTGTACAGACCCAAATATTTGCCATGGAGATTGCTGCTCTATATTTATCGATGTCCCAAAAATATTAGCTGAAGAAATTATAAGACAAGGATTAGGTAAAGAAAAAGATTTTATAAGAGGAGATGTTTTTTCATTTCAAATACGGATTGATGGTAATACAGGAAAGTGCGCATTTTTTGATAAAAAGTTTAATGGATGTAAGCTCCATTCTACAGATCTTAAACCACCTCAGTGTTGGGTTTACCCAACCAATTTTAATAATTTTGAAAATAAAAATATTAAATGTAAAAGAGCAAATGGTTGGGGAATAATTTCGCCTGAAAAGGTCATAAAAGCCGAATCTTTACTCCAAGTGTATAGTAATTGGAGCCAAGCAGAATTTATTATTGAATTGAAAAAAATAAAACACCGTTTAAAATTCAAATTCAATGAAAAATCTATAAAAGAGAGACTTCAAGAAATAAAGCCTTGTGAGTTTGCTGGATTCAAAGACTCATGGAATTATTTTGAGACACTTCAAGCAGAAGGATTTTCACTACAAATGAAAAAATATTGTGAAAAATTTAATCCAAGATGTCCTCTGCTTCCAGATAATTACTTTGATTGCAATAACATTTGTGAAGTAGTCGCAAATAATATAATAAAATTCTTTAATAGTGTCTTAGATTCATATTTAGAAAAATTTGGATCTAATAATGGAGATTATCTATTAATGAAAATTAGTGATTTTTTTTAGGATTTTTATCAAGTGAATCTTTTTATATTCTTTTGTCGGCTTTATTTGATTTATTTATATAATTTAAATTAAAAAAGTAGTCGTAATCCCTGGATATCACAATGTATTTAATATTCCACTGATCTAGATTTAGATACTTTCTAAATAATATATTGTAAAGAAGAAAATGTAAATATTGATGTAAATTGGATATAAAAGAAAAAAATCTGAGAGAATTAGCAAAAATATTGTCTTATGGGAGATATCGAGATACAGATATAGAAAAAATTGAATTCTCTAATAGATGTGAAATCTTAGCAAATAATTTAGTAAAAGATTTTAATAATATTTTTGAAAAATATCTGAACAAAATTGATTCAAATAACAGAGATCATTCATTCAATAAGTTAGATTAATAAAAAATGGAAATCCGACAAAAATACATATACTGTGTAGATATTATATTATATTAAATATTTTTTAAAAATAGTCTAGATTTAGATACCATCTCAATATTACATTAAAAAATAAAAAAATGTGCATGTGAATTGGATTTAGTAGATAAAAACCTGCGGGAATTAGCAAAAACATTATTTTCTGCGAATTATCGATATATAGATGAAGAACAAACATTTCGAGGTAAATCAAAAAAAATTTGGAAATTTGATGCATTAATATTAGACAATGGAGGAAAATTTGGAGTCTTTATTCGAGACTGGAAACGAGAGATTTCAATAACTCAGATCCGTCAATTGCACAAGGCTTGCAAGGATGTTGAAGATATTGAGGGGGGAGTTATGATTTGTAGTAAATCTAGTGAATTTTCAGAAAAATATGGAAAAAATAATGGTATCCAAGTCTTAGATCGAGGACAATTAATATCTAAATTGAGAATGCAATTTTATTAATTTTATATGATTCCTTTCTAAATAATAATTTTTAGAAGGAAAAATCAACCTGTAAAATTTTAAATAATTGGATTTGTAGATATTATCTCCTAAAAATTAAAAAATAATAATTTAAAAAAAAATTAAGATTTTAATCTTGGAGGAGGGATATAAACAGTTCTTCTCCCTTCTATTAAGGATATTGCTGTTTCTGGGCAGAAATGAGCGCATACTCCGCATCCTATACAATTGGACTCATTTACTTCAGCTATATTATCATCATTTAATGATATTGCATCAATAGGACACTTTTCTGTACATGTTCCACAACCTATGCATAGATCAGGATTTACACACGCTAAATAATTGGTTACATTAATTATAGGCAAAGAACCTTTCCTAAATTGATCAAAAGTTTCACAACAGCAAGTGCAACAGTTACAGATTGAAGTTTCAGCTTTAGATATATCTGAATGTGCATGAAACGCTTTATGTACTAAGCCATTTTCTTCAGCGTCCCTTAATATTTTTAATGCCTCATCTTTTGTAACCATTCTAGCAAAACCTTGTTTAGTAGTAAATCTAGCTGACTTTCCAAAAGTGAAACAATTTTCTCGCGGTGCATTAATTTTGCACGAATCGCCCAGTAAATCTTTATGATGTCGGCAATAACAATATCCAACCGCAATATCATCAAATTTATTTATAATTTCTTCAACATTCTGGGCAAGGAGAACTTCCTCTTTGGGCACTTCTAATTCTTTATTAATCGATATTTGAATATCTTTTCCTTCAATATTTTTTTCTACTATTGGAATTGTGCGATCAATAGGAGGCATGGTCTGAAGAAAGGGTTCAATTGTATCGTAATTATCTTGAACGAACTCTTTATATTCGTCAAATAATTTCTCAAATAAGATTGCAAATTTCTTTTCCTTTTCTGAGTACCCAAGCTTTTTCATAAAAGTATATTCAAAAACGCCAACGTTCAATAAAGGTAGTAATCTATAAACCATAATACCTTTAGAACTTGGTTGATCGAAAATTAAACCCTTTTTGGCTAAAGATTCTACATTTTTTATTATTTCATTTTCATCCATTTTGCTACTCTTTTTTAATTGCTCCATAGTTTGAGAAACTTGTCGTTTAAAAGCAAAAATTAAATCCAATTCATTTTCATTAATTAACATCTTCAATATTTCAAGTAAAGTGTCACTAATTGGAAAAGGAAGAAATCCAGCTTTCACAATTATTCTTGCGGCTTTTTTATATTTTTCTTCTGACATAATTTTTCAAATCCTTTTAAAGCACTATTTTTTGAAATAATCTAATGAATTTTAAAAATATTATTAATTTTAAATCTACTATAATTACGTTTTTTAAAAAAAAATCTATCAAAATAAAAAATTAATCCCTATTTAAGTTTTATTTGTGGAGATATTCTTCTGGTGTATAGATATTAATATCTTTCAACCAAGTAAAGTGACTTTTATTGTATGTAATTAATGGAGCGGGAATATTTTTGAACTCAACACCTATTAAAAAATCTCGAAAGTGTTTTTTGAAGGGGAGATGCTTTTTTTCAATAAAGGCAAATCGAATTGCTTCTGGAATTAATTTATTATCACATTGTATGAAAATGCCACCAAATTTTTGTATGTCTTTTTTTAAATTCTTCCCATATAATTCCTCGCGCTTTATAATAGATTCCTAAATACGTTAGAATCGAGAGCTAACCAATTTTTATTTTTATCTAATTTTATTGTTGTATTTTGTAATATCATTCTTCCAATCCCGAATACCAATTATCTAGAATAAAATCATCAATTGTTTCAGGTCCAGCAGATAATTTCCGTTGTAAAGTCCTTTTTTCTGGGTCATTTTCCCAAATAACTTTTGTTGCATCTTTTAACATTTTTTCTATATCGGATTCAGATTTTTTATTATAATTTTGCTTTTTAGGTGTTTGCATATTTTGAATAATTTTTTTTTCATATAATGACGATTCAAATAACGATCTATTAAAAAATGGATATTTAATATGGAGATTTAATTAAAATAATCATCTTGGGTAAAAATTAAAAAAAAAAAGTAGATAAGTATTGTCGATGTAACGACGTTTTCTAGTTTAGGTATTTTTATTTGGTGGTTTCAATGTAATTTCAATGGAACTTACATTATTTTTTTGCCCACCTTCACCTTCTAATTCCTCTGTGCCCAAGATAATATCTCCGTATTCTGTTCCCTTTAAGAATCGGTTGCGAAGGATTTCACATACATCTACAGCATGAGAAATTGCTCTACCTCGTGCCTTTACTGTGCATTCATCGCCTCTGTTAAGTACCATCATTGTTGCCATAACATAATTCATTGTGGGGCGTCTTCCAACAAATACATTGTTTTGATTGGATTGATCATCTGCCATTTTTAAAACCTCTCTTTACTTTATTTTTATATTATTGTTTGATAGAAATTCTGCGTATGCAGAGATTTTTATGTTATTAATCAATTAATAATGTTCAAAAGAACATTATATTCAAAAAAAGTATAATAGTTTTAAAATTTTTCTTTTAGAACCATATGTTTATAAAATAATTCGAAAAAAATATAGGGTTCTATTCCTCAAATTCATCTTGAATTATAATTTTTTCAGAAGTTAATTGTCGTTCCTCACCTTTATTCTTTATGAGTTTAGATTCTTTTTCTTTCTCTTTCTCTTTTTCGGGACTTATAATATCCCAAATGACAGAAATTATTAATAAAGTGCCAAGAATCCCGATTATTAGATAGAGAAATATATTATTCTCTGATAAGAAAATATTAACATAACCAATATATGGAACTCGTCCAATAACAACACCAAGTATCTTATCTTCTGGAACTGGATATTTATAATCAACTTGAAAATATCCATCAGGTGGGTCAATATTAGTATTTGTAACATCATTATCTCCCTTAGTATAAAACATCCATTTTCCCGTAGAATTATCAAACCATTTATTTACTATCCTATGAACTATTGGTTCATCTGGAACTTGACCATTTGGCCATCCATCCCATACCCCATGTGCATCATACACAATTATATCACCTTCTTTTCCCTCGATTGTTCCATTTACGATGTCTATGGGATTTTTTCCTTGCAAGATCAATAAATCGCCTTGATAAATTGCTGGATTCATAGAATCAGATACTACTACAACAAGTGGATGTTGAGTTTGAAGAATGGCTTGCATTAAAAAAGTTATAATAAAAGGGCTTCCAAATCCAATTGCGATAATAATAATTCCAATTATAATTTTTTTAGATAACTTTTTTTTCTTCAATTCTCCATTTTCAGAGTTGGAAATCTTTTTATTTTTTTCCATAATCTCAACAATTATTTCATTCTAAATATACATTTAATTTCTGGAATTTAAAGGATAACTAATACAATTTTAATTTATCATAATAATTAGAATTATTTCAATTTTATCTTATTCTTAGTTTTTTGAAATTTATTTTTCTTTTTGATAATTATTAGTGAAATTCCTATTCCAACAATTAATACAAAAAAAATAACATAATATATAATATCTAAATTGAAATTTCCATTAATATCTTTCCAAGGATAATTTCCTAAGTCATTTTTATATTCGGGTGTGTTTAAATAATGATTATAGATAAATTTTTCGACTGTTTTTCCTGTTATTTCAAGACTTTCTAGTGAAATATGACTGATATTATCCGATGTTGTATGATGATAAGGCCAGGGACTTGATGGACTCCAAAAGTTAATAATTAAATCAGCGACTGGTATTTCAAGTTCTTTAAAAGGTAAATGATCATCAGTTATTGCGCTAGATACCGGATCAGATGGGAATGCATCTAAAAATCCTAAAGATCTTCCAATTTCAAATAATTCATTAATTAATGGCACATTTGAATTCAATTCATTAATAAATTCTAGATTTGACCCACCAACCATATCTAACAAAATCATTGCTTCAATTGATTGGGTTTCAGGATTATAATAATTATTAATATTTTCGACAAATTTTTTTGAACCTTCACACCAATCCCAACCAGACAAGGCTCCATTACCTTGGTCTTCAGCGTCAAATAACAAAATCCATATTGAACAATTTAGGGATTCTCTTTTTTCATAGAAAATTCTAATCAATTCCAAGAGTGTGGCAACTCCACTTGCTCCATCATTTGCTCCCGGACATGGTTCATTTCTTTTATTTACAGTAGGATCTTTTTCAGAGATTGCTCTACTATCATAATGAGCCCCGAGGATTATTATGCGAGGGTTATTGGGATTAATAGTTATAAGAAAATTCCGACAATTTATTGTATTTATACTAAAATTATGTTGAAAAATTGGAAGCGTGGGTGATATAGCATTCATGTGTTCAATAAAATAATCTCCACAATTTTTACTAGATTCAGTTCCTGGAATTCGAAATCCAAAATTAAGTTGGGATTCAATTATATTATATGCATTTGTAGAATTAAATTGAAAATAATTGTTGTTATTAAAAAAATAAATATTTGTGGCTTGTGATTTTCCAATTTGGAGCAAAAAAAAAGAAGTTAGAATAGTTGAGAAACTTAAAAACCATATTAAATAGGTATGTTTATCATATGGCATTTTGTTAATTTTTATATTCTTAATATTCAATACCAAGGCGGGCTTGTATTCCATCTGTTGAAAAATAATGTTTTATCATCTTCATTTCAGTAATAAGATCTGCTCTTTCCTTTATTTTGGGATGTATTTTTTGCCCACCGGTTAAAATTAATTCAACTTTTTCAGGTTTTTTTACAATTAAATTCATTACGTCATCAATCTTGATTATATGCATTTCAAGAGCAACTCCAATTTCATCAAGTATCACAATATCATACTCATTACTTAGGATTATTTCTTCTGCGTATTTTAGGGCTTTTTTACCTTCTTCCATATCAATTTTCTCCGGTTCCATTATTAGATCAATTCTTCCAAACTGGTGTATTTCAAAATTATCAATTCCTTTAACGGCATTCAATTCGCCATATTTCGTATTGCCTTTCATAAATTGAATCATATTCACCTTAAATCCATGGCCTGAAGCACGTAAGCCAAGACCAAGCGCAGCAGTTGTTTTTCCTTTCCCTCTACCAAAATATAATTGAATTAAACCCAATTTTAACCTTTTTTGAATAATTATCGACTCCTTTTTTTAATAATTAGAATAAATGCAAGTTATAATAATGCAAAATTATCTGTACTTTAAAAATTTTCAATGAAATTATTAAAATTGTCTTATATTTCCAAATTAACTCTTTAAAAATTAAATAGAATTTTAAAAGAAATAGAAATAGGATTTTAATTTTTATATTTAAATAATATTAAAAATTTCAATAATAAAAATCCGGAAAGTAAGAAAGGATTGGAATGCAAGAGGAAAAATGAATTATAAATTAATGATCAATTACCATTCAATATTAGCGGAGGAATAAATTATGGCAAAAAATCCATTATTTCCAATGCATTCCAATTTTTTTTTATAAAATTTCTTACATTATATCTATATCCCAATCTATATTTAAACTTTTCTCCAAAAAATGTTAATGCTTGAAATGATTAGAGAATAAATTGTAATTATATTTCAAAATTAATTGAATTAAAATAGAGTATTTTTATATAAATTCAAATAAATAAAAGAAAAAAAGAAAATAATCCATAATTCTTAAGAAATATAAAAATTTTTTTTTAAGTTTAGTGCAGACAAAAATCGAAGTTTTTTTGAATTTTAAATTTGTTTTTATTTTGATTCATAATTTTCGATTTTTCGAGAATTTGGGTTGGTTTATTAACGCATTATTAATCCTTATTATTTTTCATAATTTAGAGGAAAATAAATTTTATATGATTTATGAAGATAATTTAAATTATGTCTGGAGAAAAAAGCAAATATTTTAGTTTTTTCTGCTATAGGTATCTGATTTTTTATGTAACATTAATTTGGAAATTAAAATAAAAAAAGATTTATTTAATTTATGTTATGATATCCACTTCTTCTCAGAAGTCTTTTTGATGAATTTTAGAGAATATGCAAAGATTATAACTAAGATTGTGAATGTTATAAAGCCAATTAGATAATACCAACGTCCAGCATATCCACCTACTTCTACATACAAGTACCAGAAAATCCAGAATATTATTGCTCCCAACATTACAAATATAATATCCCAAATACTATTTAGTATAGAATCACGGCGATTTTCAAATTTTTTACCTGCATACCAGAAAATTGTATTTTCAAATAATTCCCAGACAGCGGCAAATAATAATGTTAAAAGAAAAACAACCCACAATTTAAAAAGAGGGGGGATTCCATAATATTGATATATCGAATAACCCAGAGAAATAATCAACCATGCCATTACACCCATTGCAACATGACCAATTGAATATGAATCTAAAGGGGATACTCCTACTTGTGAGATATCTTGTGCAACTGGAGGTGCAGTTAAATCAGCATAACAGAAAGGACATTCATTTAAGCCTTCGCCTATTTCCGCATCACAATGAGGACACTTCATAATTTAGAACTTACATATTTTTTATTGATATATTACTTTATTACGCGTTATTACGCGATTATTTAATTTAAATCATTGTTATTCAGTTTTATTGGATCCAACCTATTCCAAACATTAAAAAGATCATCAATATTCCCGTATAAAACGCTAAACAAGCAAATATTTTCTGTATTATATTACTTTTAACTCGAGAGGTTAAATATACTCCAATTTGAGCGCCAACAATTCCTCCTAATGTCATAAAAATTGGCCATAACCATGAACTTGTGTAAGAGCCCAATAAGAGATGAACAACTAATCCAGAAAATGGACTCACTATATTACCAAATTCACCTGTAGCAGCAGCTTCTTTTGGTTCTAAATCGAGAAGTATCATTGAAGTGGTATCAACAGTGTCACCACCTAAACCTACAAGCCCCGAAATTAATCCGCCAGAAAATGAACTAAAAGAGGCAAAAGCAAAACTTTCCACACGAATTTTTTTTTCCTTAATTGTAGTTGTTGATTTTAATGTATCATTTGAATTCTTAGGCAATACATTTATAGATTCATTGTTTTTAGAGATATGCTGAGTACTCACTTTAATTTTCTTTCTCCTAAAGAGCAAGATACTCAAAATCATTATTAATGAGCCACAAAGACCAGGAAAATATTGTTAGTTACTACTAAAGTAATAAGGCCGCCGATTATCACCCCTGGAACATCCCAAATGCTGTATAATAACAGCATTTGGGATGTTCCAGGGG
>JAHLWE010000296.1 GCA_019058135.1 Promethearchaeota archaeon
GGGTATCCCATTTCTCTAAGATAAAATCGAATATTTTGTAATGTATTATCAAAAGAAATCTGTTGCTGATTAAGAGAACCTGCAAATTCTTTCTCTAATAATTCATCTGCAATTTGATTTATTTTTTCAGAAACAATATCCTCCATTTTTAAATCTTCAATTTTTTCAAGAATGTATTTGATTTGTTCTTCGGTTAAATATGATAATTCACCTAATGGACCTACAAGATAAGAAATTTTGTTTAATTTATTTAAAAAATTAGTAAAATCTTGGTTAGATATCCCTTTTAATTTATGAAAAAAGAATTCTAAAAATTTTTTATCAAAACCTGCAATATGTTCTAATGTATCAAGGGGAAGTGCGGTTAAATATTTTTCAAGATTCTCCCCTTGTAGGTGATCTGGTAATTGAATACCTAGAACCAATACATTGTCTTTTATCATAAAAATGTAATCGGATTTTTCCATATTAAACAAAAAAATTAATTTACGATTGGTTTAGTTACAATAGTAATTTGTTTTTAAAATTAAAATTTTCACTACACAATTCTCATTTATAAATTCTTCAAATATAAAAGAATCACAAGAGTGAAAAATACTGTGAGAAAGAGAAAGAAATTAACAGCATATGATACACGAAAATATCCTGTTAGACCCCATATTGGCGTAGGTATTCTCTTAGTTAGGGATGATAATTTATTATTAGTTAAAAGAAAGTTTGATCCTGATGCAGGATATTGGAGCATTCCTGGAGGTCATTTAGAGCTAGGAGAGAGGACTCAGCAGGCGGCAGAAAGAGAGGGATTCGAAGAAACTGGTTTTAAGGTTAAGGTGACAAAATTAGCGGGAATAATAGATAAAATAATGTATGATGATGATGGTAAAATAAAATATCATTATGTGCTAATTAATTATTTTGTGGAACAAGTTGAAGGAGATCCTTCTCAACCCCCAAAGGCATCTTTTGACGCCTTAGAAGCGAAATTTGTTCCATTTAAGGAATTGAAACAGTATAAATTAACAGACTCCTTAATAGAACTACTTATTCAATTAAATATTTATTAAACGTAATTATGATTTTTGCAAATAAAAAATAAGAATAAAAGTGAAATATCTTAATTGATAATTATATTCTTGAGAATTATTTAACTAAATAGAAAATAAATGCTGTAAATCAAAATTCCAATGACAACCCAAGTAGATATAGCTAAGGAAGGAAAAATTTCGGAAGAAATGAAGATTGTTGCAAAAAAAGAAGGAGTTGACACTGAATTTATCAGAAATGGATTGAAACATGGACGAATAATAATACCAAAGTCTAATGTGCGAGAGATTGAGCCAATTGGGATTGGAAAAGGCTTATTGGTTAAAATTAATGCAAATATTGGTTCAAGTAAAACTGTTTGTAATATTGATAATGAATTAGATAAGGCGAAAATAGCTGTGAAATACGGGGCAGATACTGTGATGGATTTGAGTACAGGTGTTACAGAGCAAGATTTAAAAACCATTAGAGGAAATATTTTGAGGATAATAAAAGTTCCTATCGGAACAGTCCCAATATACCAAGTAGCGTTAAGAAGTTTGGAAAGAGATGGAGCAATCATAGATATGACAGAAGATGATATGTTTAATGTGGTGGAAGAACAAGCAAAAGAAGGTGTAGATTTCTTTACAATTCATGCTGGCGTAACTAAAGAAATTGTGGAGTATCTAAAAGATTATCCGAGAATGATGGGCATTGTTTCAAGAGGAGGCACCTTTTTAGCTGCTTGGATAATTCATCATAATTTAGAAAACCCATATTATAAAAATTTCGATTATTTGCTTGAGATGGCAAAAGAATTTAATTTTTCATTATCTTTAGGAGATGGTTGCAGACCTGGAAGTATTTTTGATTCGACTGACTATTCCCAAATACAAGAATTATTAATTATTTCAAAATTGGTTAAAAGATGCTGGGATAATAATGTGCAAGTTATGGTTGAAGGTCCTGGTCATATTCCGGCTCATGAGATTGAACGGAATGTAAAACTCCAAAAATCAATATGTAATGAAGCCCCTTTTTATGTTTTAGGACCTTTAGTTACCGATATTGCTCCAGGTTATGATGATATTGTAAGTGCAATTGGTGGAACCATTGCTGGATTAGCCGGAGCTGATTATTTATGTTATGTTACTCCATCAGAACATTTAGGCCTTCCAAATATTGATGAGGTTAAGCGAGGTGTTATATCATCAAAAATTGCAGCACATGCTGTAAATATTGCGAGATATGGAAAACGAGCTAGCTGGTGGGATGAAAAAATGGATAAAGCCCGGAAAGATTTGAATTGGAAGGAAATGATAAAATTAGCAATCGATCCCGAAACTGCTAAAAAAATTCATTATAGAGCAGGAACTGAAATTGATAATGAACCTTGTTCAATGTGTGGAGAATTTTGTTCTATAAAAATATTAGAGGAAGCTTTAAGCAAATCTAAAAAGAAAAAGGATTAGTCTTTATTTTTAAAAATTGGTACAATACAAATAAAAATTAAATCATCTTGTCCTAAGTTTTTTATTCCATGTTTTTCATTGGGAGGTATATACAACACATCTCCTTCATTTACTAATTCCTCTTGTCCAGCGTCATTATAAAAGCTTGCATTACCTTTTAAAATATAAATTTCATGATCTTCGGGGTGTTCATGAAGCGGAATACTACCTTTTAGTTTTACTTCAAATCGCCTCATAGCATAATATTTAGCTCCATCACTTTCATCAATCAGCCACCTTACATAAGCATCTTTAGTATTCTCTAAAGCTACGGGAATATTATCTACGTCTTTGTAATTTTTTTTTAACATAATAATTTAAAATAATTCTTTCACATTAAATAATTTTAATTTGATTTAAATTGAAATCCTAATGATTTTTTTGTTAAGCCATAAATGAACTTTATTGCAAATATAAACAAGGCGTATCTATATTTTATAAACTTATAAATAGTAAATGAGAAAAAATAAATTATAGAAATTTAATTAATTAGAAAAAAGGTGGGAATTCTATTTCAAGCACAGTTATTTTGAATACAATTATCATCTATGCTTTAACCATTTTAGTGTTAATCCATTCTTATAAATTTCGAGGTGTTTATAAAACTTTAATTTTTTTATTTGGAGCCATAGTTGTAAGTGGTTTTGTAGAAAATTTTGCATCAATTTTTGGAGGTTATTATTATCCAGCTACAGAACTCATATTATTTTATTATAAATGTCCCTTCGATGTTTGTTTGGGTTGGTTTATTATTACATATTGTTGTGGATATTTTTCACATATTCTTATTGGTAATGGACAAGGTTCTTTTCCGGCATGGGGAATAGGGAGTAATTTAGAGAGAGGAATAGATAAAAAATTTTTCAAAATAACATTTTTTAGAAGTGCTTTTGCTGCATATATTGCAGTAAATTTTGACTTTTTTATGGATCCAGTAGCGGTTGAAAATGGATGGTGGATATGGGAAACATATAGTTTTTATATCTTAGGAGTTCCTCTTATAAATTATTTTGGATGGTTTTTTCTTGTCTTCTGGTTTCTTTTTTTTTATGATCTTGTAATTACTCATTTTAAAGATTCGAAAAATATAATTATTTCCGGGTTTTGGGTGTTGGCTATACTTGCTTCTACACAATTAACTGGTTTCATCCTTGGGATTTTTAGCGAAATTTTAAGCAGTCCAATGATAAGAAATGGAGGAACTGTTTATCTTGATATGCAGATTACACCAGAAAGAACAATTGGATTACTTATAACTCTCCTATTAACGACTATTTTAATAGGCTTAATAATGATTTCATCAAAAGCTCCAAATAAATTTCCAGAACAAAAACATTCAAATGTAATCTGGAAAATTCTACCCTCAATTATTATGTTAATTTTTTGGGCGGATGTGTTAATAGTAGCATTTTTAACAAGTCCTTTAATGGTTTTTATTGGATTTACATTCGATATATTCTTTTTGGGCATCTGTGTTTACATTATTATCAACAAAAATTTAAACAAAATAATCATGAAAGGTTCGGAATAAGTAGTTTTAATCTTTGGAATTCTGCTTAAAATTCTTTTATTTTATAATTTCAATGTTTTTATTTGGCATATTATATTATAAAAATAAATTTTGGACATTAAATTAGATCTTTAATAAAAAAAAAACTAAATTTTAAAAGGAGATATAATAAGATGGAAGGAAAACGTATTTCTTATCATGATTCTGTACGAAAAATTTATGAAAGAATTAAGAAAGATGGTATGACCAATATATGGGATCGTTTTGAAGCCCAAGGTTTTGGAGGAAATCCAGATAAAAGATGCCCTTTTTGTTTGAGTGGCGCTCGTTGTGACCTCTGTTCAAATGGACCTTGTCGAGCAGATGCATCAATAGATAAGAGAGGTGTTTGTGGTATGACAGCAGATGGGATGGCAATGCGTATGATGCTACTCAGAAATGTTTTAGGGGCATCGACATATCATTATCACTGTGCTCAAAGTGTTAAGACTCTACGTGCAACTGCAGAAGGAAAAACACCCTATGAGATTAAAGAACCCCAGAAACTAAAAAACTTTGCTGAACGACTGGGAGTTAACACAACAGGAACAGATAATATGATCGCATTTCGCTTATGTGATTATGTAGAGGCTGATTTCAATAGAAAATTTGATGAACCTAGTCAAATTGTAGAAGCATTAGCGCCTCTTGAACGCAAAAAAGTTTGGAAAAAATTAGATATATTTCCAGGTGGGATTTATGGTGAAATGATGCTTTCTACAAGTTCTTGTCTTACTAACGTTGATGGATATTACGCAAGTTTAGCGCTGAAAGCAATGCGATTGGGTATAGCAATGGCATATCAGAGTCAAATCGTCAATGAATTTTTTATGGATATAATTTATGGGATTCCAAAACCACATAAAATGCGTGTAGATTTAGGTGTATTAGATCCTGATTATGTCAATATATTACCTAATGGTCATGAACCTTTTCTAGGATTTGCAATGATTCAGTTTGCTAGAGAGAAAGAATGGCAAGAGAAAGCTAAGGCAGTGGGGGCAAAGGGACTACGAATTATCGCTAATATTGAAACTGGTCAGGAAATGATTCAGAGATGGGAAATGGACGATGTTTTTTACGGTTTTACTGGAAATTGGATTATGCAAGAAGCTGTTCTAGCAAGTGGTTGTGTTGATCTTTTTGCTTGTGATATGAATTGTTCCATGCCAATAGACCCATTTTACGCTCAAAAATATAAATTTAAACTTATTCCAGTAAGTGAAGTTGTTGCATTTGATGGCATTTCCGAACGAATCAATTATAAACCTGAAGAGGTTAAGGAACAAGCTGCTCAACTTTTAGAGATGGGGATAAATAATTTCAAAGAGCGTAGAACCTCTATCGAACCAATTACTGGATTACCTACCAATGAAGGTTGGGTTGGTTTCTCTACAGAGAGTATTCTTGAAGCACTGGGCGGTTCAATTGAACCTTTACTTGAAGCGATAAAAGATGGTACAATTCGAGGTGTCGCAGGTCTTATATCATGCACTACACTCAGAGATTATGGTCAGGATGTTCATACTGTAAATATAGCAAAAGAATTGATTAAACGGGACATCTTGATATTATCAATGGGATGTGGTAATGGAGGATTACTAGTAGCGGGGCTCTGTAAACTTGAAGCCAAAGAACTTGCTGGTCCTGGACTTAAAATAATTTGTGAGAAATTGAATATTCCTCCAGTTCTCAGCTATGGTACTTGTACCGATACAGGTCGATTGGCTGATTTATTGGGATTAATTTCGAATTCTTTAGGAGGTGTCCCTATTCCAGATCTTCCTGTAGCTGCAGTCGCTCCTGAATATATGGAACAAAAAGCAACAATTGATGCTATATTTGCTTTGGCATTAGGCCTATTTACATATGTAAATCCTGTGCCAACTGTTACAGGTGGTCCAAATTTAGTTAAACTTCTAACTCAAGACTGTAAAGAAATCACTGGGGGAATTTTGAATGTTGAGACGGATTCAGTAAAAGCTGTGGATGCAATTTTGAACCATATCGAAGCGAAGCGAAAGAAATTAGGAATCTAAATTAAGTTTTTGTTTTATTTTTTTAAAATTTATAATTTACAAAATTTAAATTCTAATTATATAGAGATCATATTAGATAAACAAAAATAAAAATTTATATCTAAAACATCTTGGAATTATATCAGAAATAGTGTTATAATAATGTTAGAAAATTTACCTATAGATTTGATAGAGAAAATTATAGATACCTTACCTGTTGAAATATCTTTTATTGACGCTGAAGATACAGTAAGATATTATAGTAAGGGGGATAATAGAATATTCAAACGAAGTCCTGCTGTTATTGGAAGAAAAGTTCAAAAATGCCATCCACCTAAAAGTGTTGATAAAGTAGTTGCTATATTAAATGATTTTAAACAAAATAAGAGGGATGTTGCAGAATTTTGGATCCATTTAGGAGATTTATTTGTGTATATTCGATATTTTGCGGTACGTGATAAAGAGGGAAATTATTTAGGAACTTTAGAAGTATCTCAAGAAATTACTGAAATACAAAATCTAAAAGGAGAAAAAAGGCTTTTAGATTAGAAAAAAATCTTAAAAAGTAAATTCTCGTTTATAATTCAACAGGGTGTTTCCTACAACACTCCAATGCGGTTTAATACCTAACAAATTTAATAAGGTTGGAACAATATCTGTGGTTTTGCAATAAGGAATCTCGAAAGATGGAATTTCAAGAGAACCTCCTATAATCAATGGGACTGTCATTGATTTTTTAAGAGCAATGTCATGAGAATATGGATAAGTAGCAACTGTCTTACCATGCTCATATCCAAAACCGTATTCACCAATTATAGAGATCATAATATCACATGCCCGTGGATTTTTAAAATACCGTGGAAGTTGGTCAATGAAGATTGGATAATCAATTTGGTTGGTTGCTGCTAACCATTCGTCAATTGTATGTGCTTTATTATCCAAAAGTTCTTTCACATCCTTGTAATTCTCATATCCAAATAAATCTTCTTTATCAAAAGTGTATTTTGTCTTTTGATTTTTTCCATGTACATCGTATTCAATTCTACCTTTCATAATTTTTCCAGTCTTTTTATCCCGTCGCTCAAGATGAATTATTCCTCGATCTGGCGTATTATTATCGTCACGATAATACATTAATTTTACACCTGGAATTTCCCATAAGGTTTCGAATAAATCCAATTTTTTACTCCCTATTCCACTTGGTTCAAAATTTCGCATTTGTTTAATAGTAGGATGATGATGCCAAGTATCTCCTCGGAAATTGAAAAATCCGATAGAACCGAATGCTGCGTCAAAATCACTAACTTCTTTTTTAGGAACATAAGGTATTAATCCTTTTTTTTGGAAAAAAGGTTCGAGGTCATACATATTTTGCGCTTTATAATTGCCATAATCTGAGACAATACAGATTGCTGTATCCTCGTAATATCCAATATTTTTTAGTGTGCTAAGTAAAGACCCAATATACTCGTCGCAACTTAAGACTTCATTAATATAATCTGGATGGTCAAAACCTGCATGGTGCATAAGATCATCTGTTTTTGGTATATATCCTACAGTAATTTTTGGAACTTCCTTAACAGAAAAAAATTCTTCTGGTTTTTGGTAAGCCTCCTCGATAATTTTTAATGTTGTTTCTGTATCAAATTTTTTAGGAGTTTGAAAATGCGACCCACGAAATATTACGTTTATTGAGCTTAGAAAGTTTCCTTTACCGGCTTGTTCAAAAATTGTTTGAACATTAGGCCCCAAGTCTTTACCAATTTTCCATATTTGACGTCCATCTCCGTAATTTCGAATAAAAGGCAACTTTTTCCCTTCTGATGGAGGGTCTGTCCGACTAATCCAATGATAAGTCGGAATGCCACTTCCTTCTTTAGATTAATAACCAGAATAGGCACCAGTTATGATATTGCAATAACAAGGAAAAGTGATGCTCGGAAAAGTTGTAATACAATTCTGACACGAGATTCCATTTTTAGCAAGTTCAGCCATGTTTGGAAGTTTTCCTTGGTTAATCCATCCATAAAGATGCGAAGCCCTAACATCATCAATAACAATTAAAATTATTTGATTGACTTTAGCAGTTCGACTCATAATTAATTCTATATTTTATAAGTTATCAATTTAAATTTAAAATAAAAAAACGATTATGATTGAATATAAAAATTTGTCTAAGTATTATAAGTTAATTATTGGTAGCACAAACAAAAATAAAATATCATTTAAACGATAACGTAAGAAAGTTTAAATCCCTCATCTTTCTTAAGATTTAATACTCTTCTAACGGCATTTCTAACTAATATACCACCTATATGAAGGATTGTATCCTTTAATATATTATCTTGATCCATAGAGGCATTACAAGGATATGAGTGATGGGCTTTACTAATACGTTCATTTAGGGAAAGCTCTTTATCATTGATATTTTTTGATTTTAATTGTTGGACAATATAATAAGTAGAACCACATGGAGCGGATTGTATTACGCATGCATCTTCAATTGTTTTTCCATCTTTACTTATTAAAAAAAATACAATAGGCTCTCCAATCTTAAAATAATCAATAAATTCATCAATATTAGAACTTTCTTGGGTTATATTATAGCCAGGTTTATTTAGTTCATTTAATTCTTTATTCAAGGAACAGAATGGTTTTGGAAATGCTGCTTGAATTCCAAATTTTTCAAATTCTTCTAATACTTGTTTTTGAAGTCCTGGAGATACCCATTTTGGATCTTCGATTGGAATAATTACTGCCTTTATATTTTGATCTTTTAAATATTCCGGAAGTCCAGTTAATAGGTCTGGATGAATTCCAACTACTAAAAGGAAATCCACTTCAGGAAGATTTTTAGGAAAAAATTCCAGCGGTTCTTCAACAAATTCAGGAAGATTTTTGCCGATTTGTTCATAAAAGTAAATTGTATCAGCGTAACTTTTTAAGTGTTCTCGACAGTGATCACATTTTATTTTAACTTCCATTTCCTCACAAGCTTCACAAAATTTGTCATCGTTAATCAAATTACCTACAAATTTTTGAGTTAACATCTCTGTGTCTGAATCGGTTCCATAGAATATTCCCAGTTTATATACCAAAGATTATCCCTAACAATTATTTATTTAATTCTTAAAATAAATCTATATTGTTCATATTATTAAGATTGAACCGCCGATTTCAAAATTTTGATTATTTTTTATAAGAAAATACAATTTAAAACGATTAACGAACATGTTCAATTAGATTTTTTTAAATAATTTAATATTTTTTCAATTTTCATAATCATTTCATCTGGGTTTTTTGCAAAAACTCTCATGATTGGCTCTTTACCAGTTGCACCTTTATCCCATATAATATCTGGAATTGTTCCATGTTGTTCAAAAACTTTTTTTATTATCCACTGCATTGTTGATTCCTCTTTTAAGCTTATATTTTCAGGTTGTTTACTTCTGTCTATTTCCGCAATCTTAAAGAATGAGTCGTTTTCTAATTTTTGTATTAAATCCGGAACATATTTCATATTAATTACAATGTTTAGTGAATTGTCAAATTTTTTAGTGGTTAATATCAATCTTGCAGTATGATCAGATACACCAAATTTTATTTTTCCTATGGCTTTAGGATACCCATTAATGATACTAATTCGCCCTTCAATCGCAGCAACGTCAATTTTCGATTGTGCATTAGGTAAAGATACAGAGATATTAGTTCTAACTTCTGGAATTAATCTTGAGAATTTTTTTGAACTTGAAATAAAATTATAAATTTCTTTTACTTGATTTAAAACTGCTTTTTTTTCTGGTGAATAATCCAATGTAAGAATATATGCTCTATCGCTAATTTTCGTGATATTTTCAAAATTCTCATCAAAAAATTCTTCTGCATTTTGGATTGCAAAATATAAATCCTTTTTAATCGCTAATGAAGCTGTCAAAGCTGCGGAAAAAACACATCCAGTACCATGAACATTTTGTTTAATTGTTTTCTGATCTTTTAAAAATTTTAAGAAATATTGCTTTTTTTTCTTGCTTTCAAAATCAGAGATTAATGCTATGTCAACTATTTTGTTTTTTTCAGGATTGCCCCCTTTAATAATAACTGCCTTTGATTTATGCTTAATTTTTTCATTATTCATCATAGATAAAATTTCTAAGGCTGCTTTTCTCATTAATTCAAGATCATCAAATTCTTGCATTTTAATTTTAATTCCAGAGTAATACTCTGCTTCTCTAAGATTAGGAGAAATTATTTGTGCACTTGGAAAGAGAGTTTTTTTAAGCTCTGATTCAGTACCTTCTTCTGCTAGTCTCACTCCAACGCTAGAAACAGTTACTGGATCAACAACGTAATGTACTTGATATTTATCTAAATATTCTGCGATAATTTTTACAGATTCTTTTGTTGGAATCATACCAGTTTTTGCATATTTTATGGGATATTTTTCAAATAATATTTTTAATTGTTCCTCTAAAGACTCAATTGGAATTGGAAAATATCCTGAAAATGAATCTGCCGTTTGATATGTAACAGCAGTAATAACGGAAAAAGGATAGACTTCAAATTTTTCAAAAGTTCTAATATCAGCCTGAATTCCGGCACCACAGCTTGGGTCAGTTCCTGCAATTGTTAAACAAAATATTTTTTCCATGAAAATACTACTTTTGCTTTAAAATTAGGACTTTGAATCTTCAGATGGAACTCGATCAAATGCCCATTTTGCTTTGTCATCAAGACCCAAGGCTTGATAAGCTTTTCCTAAATAATAAAAACCTTGAGGATATTTAAAACCTTTTTTTACCAGTTTCATTAAATGATTAACAGCCAATGCATATTGTTTATCTAAATAAAACGTTTTTCCTATTAGAAATAAAACATCCATATTTTGACCGTTATCATCTATCAAAGCAAATAACTTTTCTAATGCTTTTTTAAACTCCTTTTGTTTGATTAATTTTCGTGGAAGTTCCAATTTTTCTAAAAGAATAATATCATCTGCAATATTACTAATAACTTTTTCAAGTTCTATATCAGCTTTTATCTGTTTTTTTTGCTCTTTTTGTTCCTTTATTTTATCAAAATATTCTGTAAATTCTGAAATTGTATTTGAGTCATATTTTTCAGCACATAATGGGCAAACTTGGGAATGAACTAACCAATCTTCTAAACATTTTCTATGAACTTGATGTCCGTTTGGACAAGAATAGCTTTTTATGCTAGAACTCTCTTCTATTTCAATATTTTCATGACAAATTATACATGTAGGCATTTTGTATCAAATTCAATAAAACTTCTACGCTATAAGAGTGATTAGATATTAAAAAATTTATTTTTTTCTTAATTATTTTCATTAAAATATACAAAAGATATATTAATATTTTTTTGTATTTTCATTTTGAGTGTCTTATGTCAAAATCAGAATTATTTAATAGTTTGTTAAAAAATTTTATGGATGTTGTACCTGATGTTGAAGCGGTAATTGTTTCTGACGATGAAGGGTTGATAATTGCTGCGAAATTAGATAACTCTCTTAAAGAGAAAACATTAGATAATTCTCTTGAAGAAAAAACAGATTCAATATCGGTACTTTCTTCTCTGGTAAACCCCATTCTAGAAAGAATTAGGTATGAATTTTCTTTTAAAAAATGGGGAACTGCGAGCTTTGAAACAGAGGATTCCAGAATTCTATTTGTATCTGTGAAAGATAATGCTACTGTAAGCATTATATTAAATACACTCGCTTCAATTGATAAAACTGCTCCATATGCCTATTTCTTAGCTGAAAAATGTGCCCAAATATTAACAGAAGATGATATTAATCGAATTCAAATATATATTCCTAATTTTGAATATGATGAAAGACAAGAGTTTGATAGGTTGAAAAATCAAATTTATCAAATGAGACTCGCCAGGGGAGAATATAAATTTAAATTCATTATTGTTGGTGACCACGCGGTTGGTAAGACATCAATCGTAATGAGATTTGTTGAAAACAGATTTTCAACCGATTACCGTGCGACAATTGGTTTAAATATTTTGACACATAACTATAAATTTCTGAATACAGCAATAAATTTAATGATCTGGGATATTGGAGCCCAAAAATTCTTTCGAAGAGTTAGAAAGACTTATTATCAAGGAGCTCATTCAGCATTTTTAGTATTCGATTTAACAAATGTATCTTCTTTTGAGAATCTTGAAAATTGGTACGATGAATTAAAAGGTTTTATTAGTAAAGATATTCCGGTTGTTGTTGTGGGGAATAAAACCGATTTAAGTAAGGAAAGAAAAATATCGTATCAAGAAGGTGTTTCACTAGCAAATAAGTTAAAAGCTTCTTATATAGAAACTAGTGCAAAAACAGGGGAAAATGTCGAAGATGCGTTCTCTTTAATCTCCTATCACTATATAGTAAAATCACAACTCGACGAGGAGAATATTGTAAAAACTAATCTAATTTCAGAAATTAATAAAATAATTAATGTAAAAGGAAAATTAATTTTATCATTTATTGGTTTAAATAAATACTGGAATCCTGCTTTACAATTGTTTACTGAATTTCGAGATTTGGGCGAAATGAGTATAGTTAAAAATGAAGAATTAGAAAAAATCTATTCATTTAATGATAAAGTTATTATTAAAAATTATATCAATCATATTGGAGAAATTGTAGACTCAGATGGAGTTTTATTTATATTTGATGCAAGAAATAAAAAATCTATTGATTTAGAATGGCGAAATTTAGTAATTAATGGTTTAGATAAGATAAATGAAAATACAAGTGTATTAATAGGCTTAAGAACTTCCGAAGACCATACTCAAACGGCAGTTTGGTCTCGACTCATCGAAGAATTTAACTTGAATGAATATCTCGAGAAAAAGATGATTCCTTTGTTGTTCTTTAAAATAACTACTGAATACCGATTGGAACTTTTAGATCAATTCAATACTTGGATTAGTACAATAAGTTCTTTCTTATAAAAATGAGTAATTTCTTGAAATAGTTCTTTAAATTTTTTTTCAAACACCATCATAACTAAATTATTTACTTTTTCAACCTTTCTTTTAATTTACTAGTAATTAAATTGCCCATATCAACTGTAGACAGAGTTTTTAATTTATCTGATTTAATATCCATGGTTCTACTTTCACCTAAGGCTTGTTCTACACAATCCTCAATATCATTACCTAAATCTTTCCGCTGAAAAGATTCTTCAACCATTAACTTTACACTTAATATTGTTCCCACAGGGTTTGCAATTCCTTGACCCGCAATATCAGGAGCAGCACCATGAATTGGTTCATACATTGATAGTTTTCCAGGATTAATATTACCGCTTGGTGCCATACCAAGACTTCCTAAAAGATAAGCAGCCTCGTCACTAATAATATCTCCAAATAAATTACCAGTAACTACAGTTTGACATGCATATGGTTTGCGAATTATCAATTGACAAAATGCATCAATTAAGAAGTTCTCTTTATCAATATTGGGATATTTCATACCTATTTCTTCAAATATTTTTCTCCACAACTGACTGCATGCCAAGACATTAGCTTTATCAACTGAAGTGATTTTTTTATGATTCCTTTTTTTTGCATATTCAAAAGCATATTTGATAACTCTCTCGCATCCTTTACGGGTATAAAGCATAATATTTGAAGCAATTTCATCCCTTAAGATTCCCCCAATTTTTGCATATAAGCCCTCAGTATTCTCTCGAACGATAGTCATATCAATTCCATCTCCTATATATTCATCTTTCAACGGACAGCAATCAATTGCAGTTTCATATAATTTAATAGGTCGGAGATTCACGTATAAATCAAATTCTTGCCTTATTTTTAAGATTGCAAGCTCAGCAACACCTGCTGGTAAATCAGGTAATCCTATCGCACCAAAAAGAATTGCATCCGACTTTTCTATAATGTTTAACGATTTTTCAGGGAGGCTTTCCCCGTGGGTTTTATAGACGGATCCACCAGCAGGAGCATCATAAAATTCCATACTTAAATCAGAATATTTATTAATAATCTTGAGAACTTTTAATCCTTCATTTACAACTTCAGGACCAACGCCATCTCCCTTAATAACAGCAATCTTTTTTGTTTCCATATTAATTCACTCACCTAATAATAATATTTTAGAACATTATTTAAAAAATAAGTATATCAGAATAATTAAAAATGTAAATAACTCAAATTTTTATTGATAAAAATTGGTTCATAGAAGATTTAAAAATAATCAAATAAATTATTATCAAAAATTAAAGGAGAAAATTTTATGGAAAAAATAAAAACTAAATTAGAATATCGAGAAGCAGTTATTGGATCATGCACAGCTTTTATTATTGTTATAATTGTCATGATCATGCTCACAGTAACTATTTTCAGAGTGTGGCAGTTTTGGATGTGGTTTCCTGTTTTTGGAGTATTAATTGCTGTTCTTGTTACCACGATTCAATATTTTACTGAGGGGAATATAAAAATTTGCCCAAAATGTGGAAAAAGGCTTGAAGGCACATCTCAATTTTGTAATAATTGTGGAATGAAAGTTTTATCTAATTGTCCATCTTGTGGTGTGAAAGTTAGTGGAGAAGCCAAATTCTGTGAACAATGCGGGCAAAAATTAGGAGATGTGATTACACCGAATGCACCCACAAAAATGGAAAAAGGTAAATTCTGTCCGGAATGTGGCATTGAAGTTAACCCCAATGCAAAATTCTGCTTCCGTTGCGGCACTCAATTATAATTTTTTTTATATCTCTTTTTTTTTTCAAATTTTAAGGAAAATTAAAACTTAAAAAAAAGAAGCATATGACTCCTGACATACTTGAATTAATTAACTATTAATCTCAAGATTTAACAAATTAATTTATCTACAATAAATAATCTAAAAACTAATTTTAATTAGAATATTCGCAAATAATTTTAAACATGGATTATCAGAACATTAATAATTTTAGAGATTTAAAATCTTTTTTCTTAGGCTATTTTCGTAAAGGTTTGTTATAATAATTTGCGAATTTTTAAATTTCTTTAACGATTAGTTTGGGTTTATGGCATTATTTTTTTTAGTCGACTTTCATATTCTCAATTTTCTAATTTTAGTTTGAGATCTCTGATTTAATGGCTCAGAGATGTTTCCAGCATCATACTTATAGAAAATCAATATTTTTGTCGAGGCATCAAAAATTTTAACCAAACAACTATTTATCGCAACATTTATTAATGAGAAAGAAGAAATGATAAATATAACACTTTAAAATTTAATATAAAAAATTTTTAAAACTAAAAATTGGAGGAAATAAATTATGGCTAAAAAAGTATTTGCATGGAGCCCAATCCGGTCACTTATGAAGAATAATGGCGCTGAAATGGTTGCAAAAGATGCAGTAGACGCATTAATTGGATATCTTGAAAACTTAGCAAAAAATGTCACTTGTAAAGCTCTAGAATTTTGCCGACATGCAGGTAGAAAGAAATTAACCTTATCGGATATGGAACTATCAATAAGTACATTATAAATTTAATTTAAAAAAAATTCAAATTTTTTAACTTTTTCTTTTTTTTTTCCCAATTTATGTAATAATCTTAGATTTCTATTGTTGATTCTGAAATTAAAATTATTAAAAGATAATAAAAGTAGTTCTTAGAAACTCAACAAGTTAATAAGTGAATATTTATTTATTTTAGTTGAGAAGAATTAATTATCATAGACAGAAAAAAAAAAATTATCTTTGATTTTATCGATATTAATGAATTAGAAGCAATTTTGTGATCAATTTTGAATGACATGAACATAAATTTAGAGGAAAAAAGATTTCAGAAATATCTTGATTTTGCAGGCATTTTAATTGTAGTTATCGAAACTGATCAAAGAGTTAGTTTTATCAATAAAAAGGGTTGCGAACTTTTAGGTTATAATAAGGAAGATGTTATTGGTAAAAATTGGTTCGATAATTTTATTCCAGAAAGAATGAGAAAATAAGTAAAATCGGTTTTTGATGAATTAATGGCTGGAAAAATCGAACCTGTAGAATATTTTGAGATTCCAAAAATAACAAAGAAAGGTAAGGAAAGAATTATTGATTGGCACAATACAATATTAAAGGATGAGCAAGGTAATATTTACGCAACATTAAGTTCTGGATTGGATATCACCGAGCGCAAGCAGGCAGAACAAAAATTAAAAGAATCAGAAAAGCTTTATAAAAAAATTTCCTACGATTTAGACATAATATTAGATGGTGTTCCTGGATTAATCTTTTATAAGGATACAGAAAATAATTTTATTCGGGTAAATAAATATGTTGCTGATGCCCATAACATGACTAAAGAAGAACTGGCAGGTAAAAGTTGTTTTGATATCTATCCTCATGATCAGGCACAAACTTATTGGGATGATGATTTAGAAGTAATTAAAAGTGGTAAGCCTAAATTATTTATTGAAGAGCCTTGGGATACGGATAAAGGTAGGAGATGGGTCAGCACAAGTAAAATCCCATTTGTAGATGAAAAAGGAGAGATCATTGGGATAATCGGATTTTCTATTGATATCACCGAGCGCAAGAAGGCAGAAGAAAAATTAAAAGAATCCGAGGAAAAATATCGTGTGGCTTATAATCGGGCAGAATTTTATAAGGATATATTTGCTCATGATATTAATAATTTACTTCAAAATATCAAATCTTCCATGGAACTTCTATCAACTTATAAAAATATACCAGAGAAATCGGATGAGGTTAATGAATTAACAAATATTATTGAAGAACAAGTCGTAAGGGGAACAAAATTAGTTTGGAATATTCGGAAGCTGTCTCAAATTGAGGAAACCGAGAGCTCATTGGAACCCGTAGAAATATTTCAGGTTTTAAAAGAAGCTATTAATTTTATTCAAAAAAGTTATCATAATAAAGATATAGAAATTCAAATTGATTCTCAAATCAAACAAGGTTTCGTTCAAGCAAATGGATTACTATTGGATTTGTTTGAAAATATCTTATTCAATGCTGTAAAACACAATGAAAATCCGAAAATTGAGATTTCAGTTAAAGCATCTAAAGCGGATAAAGATGGGAAAAAATATTTGAAATTTGAATTTTTAGATAATGGGATTGGTGTTCCAGATGCATTGAAAGAACAACTTTTCAAGGACATTTCAAGTATAAAAAGGAAAACTAAAGGAATGGGCTTAGGTTTATTACTTGTGAGCAAAATTCTTTCTATTTATGAAGGACAAATTTGGGTTGAGGATAAAATTAAAGGAGACTCCTCTAAAGGAAGCAATTTTATCATTTTACTTCCAGAGGTGCTGTAAAAATAGCAGCAATAATGATTGTGGAAGACGAGTTATCAATACTAAGAATATATAAGATATTGTTAAGCTCCTCAGGATTTGAAATTATTGGGATGGCAAAAAATGGAGAGGAAGCAGTAAATATGTATAAATCATTTTTAAAAAAACCCGATATTATAATAATGGACCATCGAATGCCCGTAAAAGATGGTATTGAAGCCACAAGGGAAATCTTACAGATTGATAAAAATACTAAGAATATTTTTGCTAGTGCAGATATAACTGTAGAAAAATTAGCTGTATCATCAGGAGCACTATCCTTTAAGATTAAACCTTTCGATAATGAGTGTTTAATTAATAATATTAAAGAAACTTTAGGAATGAAGCCTTAATCTGAAAATATAATAACATTGTTTATTTAAATGATATAGTAATTAAATAGAATGAAAGATTTCAATATTCGATTTATGTATTTTTATTATATTGGATTGTCCTAAATTTTTTTGATTGATGTAAAATAGATAAATTAAATGCAAATATTTTATGCTAATAATTTTTTTTCGAAAAAAGGTATAGAAATCAATTAATAAGAAAAGTGAAACCTTAAAACAATTTTTTGTTATTAATTTAGATCAACTAATTGACTAATAGGCAAATATTGAGTAACATAAAGACACTTTGGCACATTATTAATTTTCAGGTGCCTATTCCCTATTCTCTATCTTATATTAAAAGGAAAAAAATCATTCAAGTCATGTAAAATAGATGAGAGAGTCTTAAGAAAGATAATAAGTGAAAACTTTCGAGTGTTGGATGTAAAAATTTATCAAAAATTTATAAATCCAAAAAAACAATAGATATGTATTTATAATCAGTTAAATCAATTTGTTTATTCATTTTCCGGAAATCCTTCAATAGATTCAAATAACCAAATGGAGAGAAACTTTTTTTTCAATTCTTTTGCTAAATTTGGATCCAAAATGTTTAAACAAGCAAAAATTCGGTATGGATTTAATGGATTTTGAAGTTTGATCATTATTCTCTTTTTATCAAAAATATCGTAATAAGTTGGAATTTTTTGATGGATTAATTTCATTTCTAATCCATCCATGTCGGAAGATATATTATATAATTCCTTAAACTTTTTAATCAATTTTCCATAGAGTGTTTTGTTTCTATTTTTTTGTTCATTTGAGAGTGGTCTATCATCATGCTCTAAACTCCATAAATATTTTACTTGAACATCACGATTTAAAGCATTGATGATTCCTTCATAAAAATTTTTAGCATATGGAAGAACCTTTATTGTATTTTCGTTTAAAAATCCGGTCATTAATAATTCTTCCTTTAAATCATTAAAATTGTTTATATATAATGAAAATATTTCTGGAACTCCGAAAGCGGTTGACCAAAAAATTTTCGAAGAATCTTGTTTGATCAAAAAATCTGAATCATATAACTTAGATTCTAAAATTTTCGCTTGATCATACAAAAATGAAACTTTTCTTTGGTTCTCATTGTTTTGATATGAAATTAAGTTATGTAATGCTAAATTAAGAGATTTTGATCTATACATTTTAGGGCGAGATTCTTGAATTTCAATCATTCCATACTCCTTTAACTTTTCTAATACTTCATAAATTCTTCCACTAGGAACTCCTGATTTTCCACTTATTTCTCGTGCTGTCAAAATATCTGAATATAATAATGTCATATAAGAATTTATTTCATAATTCGAAAGTTTGGAATTTTTTAGAAATTCTTTCAATTCTACTATTAAATTTTTCGACAATTATATTCACTATTCTGATTTTCAACTTAAAATAGGTTGTTTTCAGTCGAAGAATAATAAACTATATTAGATAAAAGATGAATTTTTATTTATTTTTTTTCAGTTTCAACCTAAATAAAGTTGTTATTTATCGGAAATATTTTAAAAATCTATAACTCTATCATATTCGAAAAATATACAATTAAAATTATTATAATAAAAGTGAGTTTTATGGAACAAGGGAAAAAACTTCTATCCTATATTTCAGAGGAGCAGAAAATTGAAATACTAAGAAAAAACTGGATGTCTCACGACGCAAGGTGTCAAATGGCGATAGTTCGAGAATTGGGGTGGGAAATGGGTAATAAACTTAATAAAACGATCATTAGTGATATGGGGAAAGTTATGATGTACAGAATAATGAATGCTCTCAAGATATCAGAGGTAAAAAATATAGAAGATCTACAAGCAATATGCCTAGCTGCTGTGTTGTTTTACTATCCTCCACCAAATATGATTTACCAATTTGAACGCGAGTCTGAGAAATCTCTTATTGGAGTCATCGAAAAATGTGGAGTCTATGAGAATATTAAAAAGATTGGGGTTTCAGATCAGTATGAATGTGGGTGTTTTGCTATGCGTTCTGGCTGGTATAAAGCATTAGGTGTTAAAGTTGAAGAAAAACTCTTGAAATGTCTTAAAGATGGAGATGATATGTGTAAAATCGTTCTTAAAGTAAAAGATTGGAAAATTAAAAAATAAATTGAAAATAGAATAATGTAAATGAAAAAATGAAGTCACTTCATAAGAAAGAATTAAAAGAAATTTTAATAAAAAATTGGATGACTCACGATGGTATGTGGTTTTTCCATAGTGTTAAAAATTGCGGGATCCAAAAAGCTAATAAAATAAACAAAGCAGCGGTAAAATCTATGGCTAAAATTGAATTAAAAAGATTGAAAAAAGCGTTTAATATAGGCAAGATTGAGAAGTTTAAAGATCTTCAAAATTTTCTTGATAAAATATTTAATGTAGTTAAAGCTAAGTTTATGGATTTTACTTATGAGTTTCCGTCGAATAATGAGTTAAATTTTATTATGAATAAATGTTTTGCTTATGATGGAGTTAGGCGTATAGGTATTATAAACCAGTATAAATGTGGAATATTTGATAGATTGGAAGGATGGTTCGAGGAATTAGGAATAAAATATAGCATAACTCCAAAAATAGATGGTTGTATGATGTATAAAAATGGTGTATGTTTTAGAAATTTCAGATTTTATTTCAATGAAGGAACAAATGTAAATTAATTAATATTAAAATTGAGATGATGAGATTATGGAGTTATTATTTAAGGAAAAATATAATATCCCTCTACAAACACAGAAATTTTTACTTCAAATTTGCTGGGCTCGACATGATGGTCAATGGTTTTTAAAAACAAAAAGAAAGTTTGGATTTCAAAAAGCTAATCTTTTAAATCAAAAAGTAGTTTTCTCAATGGGTAAAATTGAAGCTAAACTTATTTTAAATGCATTAAAAATTAAAAAGGGGACGATTAATTCAATTCCTGAAATTTTTAAAATCATGAATACATTCATGGATGTTATTATTCCTAAAATTATGAAATTCAAATTTATTGTACATTCTGAAAATGAAGGTGTGGCTATAGTCAAAAAATGCTTCATTTGGGAAGAAGTGAAAAAATCTAAAGGTGAATTAGAATATTCATGTGCCTGTAACTTTAGACACAGAGGATGGTTGGAAGCTATGGGTGTAAATGGAAAAATAATTCCTATTAAACGCTTTCCTGGTGGAGATGATATTTGTAAATTCAAATTCTTATTGAAAGAGAATAAAGAAGTCTAATTAAGTTAGGGTTCGATGTTTTCTATATATTAATATGTTAGACTATATTGATAAATTCTTTCAAAGGAGAGTAATTTTAAATTCATGAAATAGATTTAAGATCTATGAATACGAAAAAAAGAAAAGTTTATTTATTTTTCTTAATCCTTTATTCTTTCTTGATTGTCCTTGTAATCGTAGCTTTTTCTTTTTTACCAGACCCTTTAGCAAACCCAGAAGGAAATTTTATTACCCCTGGAAATGTTCAAATTGAGTGGATATTTGCAATATTAATGGCAGGATTATGTGGCACGATAGCTGGATTAATTTCAGTATTCTTTACTTCAACGGTTTTTTTAAAAGGGTTTATAAAAGCTCTTGGAAAAAACATAAAGTAGGACTTGTAGCTGATGAAGAATTGAGCGAATCTCTGTTATTCCGTAGAATATGGATAAGATCGAGTATTTTGGGCTTCCTTGTTAGCAATATTTGCTTTACCTTAGCTAGTCAAGAAATTATAATTGAATTCATGCGAAGTGTAAACCCGTCAATGACATACTTGATTCCCGATGTTGAAACAATGTGGCAATTAGCTTGGATCATATCAATCCCTTGTACTCTAATCATTGTCCCGATATGGGTCATGATTGATGCCGGTCTTGTAGCAACCAAAAAAATTAAAGGAGCTAAATTTGAAGCAGTTAATTTAGCGAGTAGTTCACTGTATAAAGTTATTAAAGGATATGCAGGGATTGGGTTTATATATAATTTAATTGTAATGATTTTTTTTTGGGTAATACCTGTAATTCAAAGTGGCACAGGCGGAATGGCTATAGTGATACAAATAATAAGCCCTCCCATAGCAGCTAGCTCAACTTTCCCTGGCGTGATCTATGTTGATTATAATAAATCTCGCATCAGAGCACGCGTAGAAAAGGTGTTAATTAAGTTAGATATGAATAAAGACTTGGTTTATAGTGTAGTATTAAAGGATCGCACCTCTAAATAAATTATTTTTTTTTTCTTTGTTATCAGTCAAGATTTTTGAAAAGTTAATACTTCTTAAGAATACCTCTTATTTTTTCAAGTTAATCAATGAAAGAAGATTTTATTATTGTTCGTGCGAATTTTCATGATCTAAAAGCTATCCATATAAATATTCTAATATGTTTCATACATATGAATCTTTAGAGTCTGGGTTATCTTATTTATACTTTTGAAATAACTAATATACAACAAAAACAATAATAAGGATTAAAACTAATTATTTATTAAGGATATAAATAATTTCAATCCTAACTATATGGTGAAAATATTATGTCGGAACATGATTCCAATTGCGAAAATGGCACATGTGAAACTTTAAATTTTTCTGAAATCTTTCAATTGATTAATATTTTAAATAAAAAATATGAAAAATTACAACGCCGAGTTGTTAAAAGTGAAAATCTTACTCCTCCTCAATATTCTATTTTAATGGAACTTTGGAAATCTGACGGTAAACAATTTAAAGATTTAGCATCTGCGTGTTGTTGTTCCCCCTCAACTATAACAGGAATAATTGATACTATGGAGAAAAATGATTTAGTACATAGAGAAAATAACCCTGAAGATAGACGAAGTCTTCTTGTTAAACTTACTGAAAAAGGAAAAGAAATAAAAAGTAAAACACCCCCAATAAAGATCATTTTAAAGAATTGTTGTGAAGGGTTTACATCTGAAGATTTAGAGCAATTAACCTCTTTGTTAAATAAATTATCTGATTCGTTTGAATTAAATGGATTGGAAAAATGTTAATAATCCTGGTCATTTTGAATAGAGTAATTTAATTTTTATATAATTGTTCGGATCCGAAATGTTCGGAACCTTTATATACTTTTATTGATTATTTATACTTAAATAAAAGAAGGGAAAAAAAATGGAAGAAAAAGATGTTAAAAAAATTGTAAGGGAAAGTTATGGAAAAATAGCGGAGCGATCAAGTAGTTGTTGTGTTCCAACCAGTTCTTGCTGTGGTAGTGATACTTATTATGAAAATATTAGTAAGACAATTGGATATACGGATGAAGATCTCAAAAGTGTTCCTGAAGGAGCTAATCTAGGTCTTGGTTGTGGAAATCCGGTAGCTCTTGCTTCATTAAAGGAAGGAGATCATGTTTTAGATCTCGGATCAGGGGCTGGTTTTGATTGCTTTCTTGCAGCGAATAAGGTTGGTAAAAGTGGAAAAGTCATTGGAGTAGATATGACAGCGTCTATGATTGATAAAGCTAGAGAAAACGCAAGGAAGGAAAATTTTGACAATGTAGAATTTAGGCTCGGTGAAATTGAAAATTTACCAGCTGCAGATAATTCAGTAGATGTAATTATTTCTAACTGTGTGATTAATCTTTCACCCGAAAAAGAGAGAGTATTTCGGGAGGCTTTTAGGGTATTAAAGCCAGGGGGAAGATTGATGGTTTCAGATATAGTACTTTTGAAGGAATTGCCAGAGTTTATCAAAAATAATTCGGCGGTATATGTTAGTTGTGTTGCTGGTGCAGTTCTAAAAAAGCAGTATATAGAGTTTATAAAAGAAGCTGGCTTTCAAGGTGTTGATATTTTAGGGGAATCATCCTTCACAATTGATTTATTGGTTAATCAACATTCAGAAAAAGGGGTAATTAAAGATCTTAACAACACTATTCAAAGTATAAAAATTCAAGCCATAAAACCGAACTAGAGAGAAAGTCCGAAAACTCAATAAGAATTAAAAAATTGGTAATGATTTATTCACATTCGAGTAAGTTCTTTTTTTAAAATAGGGAAAGCAATGGATTATAAAAATAGAAAGAATTAATCTTTACTAACACATTTAAGAAAAATAGAGGAAATTTAATTATAATATGAAAAATCTAATTAGATATTTCATAATTGAAGTTGAAATGAATATAAAATTTTTTTAGATTAAGGAATTTCTTGCTCTGAAGGTTGTGGAGCCTTTTCAGTTAATTTACGCTCAGAAATATCTTGAATTATAACTTGGATTAAGATCTCATTATGCAATTTAACTAAAGTATTTATAACATTCACCCAAATTAATTCACCATCCTTAGTATAAATTTGAATATCAATAGGATTTATCTTATCTCCTCTACACAACTTTTTATAAGCATTCTCAATCTTAGAATATACTTTTGAAGGAAATGCTGCCAGTTCAAGAAAATTTCTGCCAATCATTTCATCTTTTTTTAGGTTAAATAATCTTTCAGCAACAGAATTGCAATCTATAATTATACCTATAAATTTTAGTAGAAATATCGCAAATGGAGATGTTTCAAATAAATGACGAAATTTTTTTTCTGATTCCTTAAAATCTATGGTTGTTTCTGAGACTTTTTGCTCTAACATTTTACATAATTCTTTATAATTTTCTTGGGATTCTTTTATTTTTTGCTCTGCCTTTTTTTGCGTGGTAATGTCTCTAATTACTCCAATATATTTAATATTTCCATTATCATTATACATCCCACCTCTCGCTTGAACTAGGATATAATGACCATCTTTATGGCGTGATCTATTTACAGCTTCTATAATCTCTCTTGAATATATTGCATCGTTCATTTTTTTTGCAATTTTTGGTAAGTCTTCTGGATGGACGAAATTGAATGCTTTCATTCTAATTATTTCTTCTGGTTGATACCCAAACAAATTAAAGAACCGCGAATTTACAAAAGTAAATGTTCCATTTGAATCTATTTCTACAATAACATCTACTATACTATTAACAAGTATGTGATATTTTTCTTTGGATATTTTTATATATTCTCTTTTTTCTGATCCCATAAAAATCTACACCTATATGGAATATCTATACGTAAAATTCACTCAATTTTAAATTGTTTTTTACTAATAATGCATTCCCTTGCAACTACATCTTTTTTAAAAGGAAATGAATTATTCAAAGAAATTTAATATTCTTCAACTATATAATGTTTTCTATATAATATTACAACCATTTTCTAAAAAATAATGAATTTGTGTTAAAAAAAATACAATTAAAAACTTTTTTTTTTTTTGATAATCTCAATCATTTAATTCCGAGATTTAGTTAAATAAATAGTTAAATAATAATAAGTTTAAAATTATAATATATTTTTAAAACTTTAGATTTGTGCTAATATGAATATCAAAGAAGTAAATGATCTTATTTCTCATATTTCTGAAATTATAGATTACCAAGTTAAGAAAAGAGGTCTTTTGGAATCACAACTGTTTCCAGTAACTGCTTATGTTTGTGTTTCTTTTTATAACTCCTATGATATGCTTTATGATATTTTAAAAAAAGTATCTGAAAAAACCACACCGGAGCGTATAGGGAAAGAGAGTAGAAAGATTCTCTCAGAACTCCATGCATTATCTCTGTTCTATATTCCGTTATATTATATGGTTGGCAGGATGGGAGAAATCCAGAGAAATAATGGAGATCCAAAAAGTGAAACTAGAGAGAAGAGGGAACAAACTATGTTTATACTTGATTTCTGGAAACGTTTAGCTTCTTCATATTTCCTTGATGAAAAACTGACTGTTTATGATTCAAATAAGATAAATATTGTTTTAAATCAACCTGATATAGAATGGTCGATAAATCAAATCATAGATGTAACTAGTGAAAAGGCTGTAGAGATTAAGAAAGTAATGGCGAATCTTGAAGTTGTCTCATTTCTTGATGAATGTGAAGCAAGAGCAAAAATATGTGACCACGGACCTTATAGAATCAGTGAGAATGAAATTATGATCTTCAGAGAAATTATACATCTATATAACGGTAAAAAACCACACTTTCCATGGTCGGCTACTGAAGTAAAGGCACCTTTTAGTAATATCGCTTTTGCATTTAGATTAAAAGATGTAGATGCAAAATTTGATGACTTCGCAACAATGACTACTACTCCTCTCAATTTCTCAGAAAATATAACTGGTGTTGCTTTATTTACATCAGATGGAACCAAGGTGAAATCTATTGAGTTTGATGTCCTAGATGCATTTAGTGATTATGTGGTGAAAGCTAATAAAGAATTATTTCTTAAATTCTCAAAATGGGATAGGAAACAACGTTTAATCGCGGGAGCATTTGCCTATTGTTATGGATATGCGAGGTATACTAATTTTGTGGGTATCACAGACCAAATAAACTGGGAACTCACAGAACGAACGATGAATAAATACATTCCAATCTTCATGGAAAGCGATTTTGATCCTGGCATACCTAGATTATTCAGAAGTAAGCGACAAGTAGCTAAGGAAGGACCCTCCTTATATCTCCTAGCTGAGGATTAATTAAAATGACTCCAAAAGAAAAGAATCTTACATTATCAGAAGATTTTGAACTACTCCACAAACCTAATAATGATTTAAAATGGAGAGAATCTTATTATTTCAATTGGGCGGACCTTAAAAACGAAATTTCAGGTTTTTCTACAATTGGAATATTACCTAACAATAAAAAAAGAGAACTTGTTTTTGTTCTTTTCTTGGACAACAAAATGGAAGTTTATTACAAGGAACCCTCTTTAGAAAATTACGTGGATGACATTACTATCATGTTAAGAGATAATAAATTAACCTATAAAATGATTAAACCCTTCCAAACATGGGAGATAGATTATAAATGCAGAAAATTCGAATTTAACTTGACTTTTGAAACGAGATTTTCACCTTATGATTTTGGAAAAGATTCCTCTGAGTCTTGGCATCAGCATTTCGAAGCGTCAGGAATAGTTACAGGTGAAATAAAGTATAAAGATAATAGTATCAGAACTATTCGCGGTTTTGGTGAACGAGATAAAAGTTGGGGATATAGAGATTGGCATCAATTTGACAAATGGTTCGCTGGTCATTTCCAATTCAAAAAATGGTCATGCGCATTCCGAAAAGATTATGAAAAGAAGAAAATTAATCTTTCAGGGTATATTGCAAATGATAAAGGTAATACTCCACTAGCTCAGCTGGAAATTAAAACTATTAATGATATTGATAAATTTCAAAGTCCTCTTACATCAACATATGTTATTACTGATATCGAAGGAAAATCATATTCAATCAAATCAAAACGAATGGAACAAAATAGTCACATACGATTCACAAGAGAGTTTCCAGGAGGTTATACTGAATTATTTGAACAGATGGTTATTATGGAATCTATTGACACAGGTGAAATTGGAACGGGCATGGCAGAGTATTTACGCACTGTTAAATTCGATTAATTTTTTTTCCCTTCCATATTTATCGATTGCCATGAAATCTAGCATAGAAAAAATCTTTTCCTATGCAACACCTTATTATTTATAGGAGACTTGAAGATATTAATAACGTAATTTATTCTAATTGATTCAAGTTCCAGAAATCTTTATATAGATTGAAGTTGATGTTATTACAAATTAATTAATAATAATAAAAAAAATTAACAAATAAATAAATAAATGAGGCTTTTTTAATATGTGTGATTGGTGTATGAAACATGGAGCGGGTAAGAAATGGTATATGAACGCTAAAAATTATTCCGATCAACTTGCCAAGGATTTAAATTTAGAAGATTATTTAACAGAGCAGTGGATGAATTTTGAGACGGTTTTTATTAGAAAGATAATGGGACTTTCTTCTATAGGTCTGGGATATAAACTTAAAATGCCTATTATAGGGAGAGTGATACGTCGTGTGGTTGAGGGGATGATTCACAAGGAAGAGACCAAAAAAAGAAATCCTATGAGAGCTGATGGCCATTTTGGGCAGGTTATTCCCTTAGAAGATGGAAAAATAATTCTTTCTGAGCTAGCGGCCGAACCAATAATTGAAAACTATTGTATGTGCCGTTGGATGCAACGGGGAAAAAAAGAAGCAGTTTGTATCAACTTTGGTATTTTATCTGAGATTATTGAGAAACTTCCTCGTTTTATTCCTAAAAATAGAGTAGTACGAATTGATCGCGAAGAAGCTATGCAAAGATTGGAAGAGCATAACAAAAAGGGATATATAGCCTCCGTATGGTTTCAGCCGGTGCCCTATATATGTGCTATATGCTCGTGTGAAAGCCCTGAATGTGGCGGGCTTCGTCTTAGAAATAATTTCGATTTGAATGTAGTCTATAAAGCAGAATATATTATCCAATTAGACCAAGATAAATGCGAGGGATGTAAAGCATGCGTATCCATGTGTCAATTCAGCGCTATACGCTATATTCCCTCAATAGATAGAGTTATAATAGATTATGATAAATGTTTTGGATGCGGTATATGTCGTCATGCATGCAAAAATGATGCACTTCGCCTTATTCCACGAGAAGAATATCCAGGATTTGATGGAAAATACTAGGTGATTATATGAGTAAAACAAAAATAATAATTGATTATTCAAAATGTGGAGAGAATGGGAAGGTCGACCCCAGAGATTGCCATAAATGTCTTGAAGTATGTGATCCATGTGTCTTTTTGATGCACGAAGCGTTAGGTTATAAAGAAGAGGATCCATATAATCCACAACATTGGCGAATCACACCAGTATGGCCCTCTGTTTGTACACGCTGTTTCTATTGTGTTAAAGCATGCCCTGAAAAGGCAATAAAGATATCTTGGTAATTATTTAAGTTCTTTTCTTTTTTCTCATTTAATAAATTGGATGTCCTATATTTCTTCCTTCTAAATAAATATTTTAAAAATATGGACAAAAATTGGAATACATTAATTTTAATAGAAAAAAATAGTGTCAATTTTATAAAAAAAAATCTTATTTTTTTATCGAAATTTAAATGGGAGAATTATGATAGGGTTTAGAAGAGGTATTCAATTAAAAATGAGTGATTTTGATAATTTCTCGGAAATTGATTATTATGATAAAATCCTTCAATTTTTTTCTTCGAAAAATAGAAACGCAGAAGAAACAGAGAGATGGAAGGAATCAATGATAATTGAACTTATGAAATTATTTAAGAAGAAAGAAAAATCAATTAATTTAATTTAGATTAAGAATTTAATTCAAAATGCAATAATTTTAATTCTTTCACTTTCAGAAAATATACCTCTCGATTATTACGATAC
>JAHLWE010000297.1 GCA_019058135.1 Promethearchaeota archaeon
AGTAATTACTGGATACATCCACAATTCACCTATAGACCTCCAAAGAACTGACATTACATTCGGTTTTCCATCCTTACTCATTGTCGCCAATAATGAAGCTCTTGTGAAAAATTTATCAATATGTTCATAAGGATCAATTTCAATTCGATTTTCTGCCATATTTTCTAACCTTATTTATTTTTATATATTAATTACTCTCTAATTACTTTTAATTTTATTTTTTATAAAGAGAAATTTAAATAAAATTATAAAATATCCAAAAACTAATGTAAAAATACAACACTACACTAACTAATATAACAAAAAATGGAAATTAAAAAACATCAAATATCATTATCACGCACATTTATTGGTCTAACCTCTTTTCAAATGCTTGCAATGTTTAGACGAGGGCTGTTCTACACCTATTTATCTATTTATTTAAGATTTTATTTGAACTTGTCTGTGACTGAGACAACTCTCTACGCCACTTTTCCTATGATAATGAGTGTAATCTTTCAGAACCTTGTTTGGGGTCCAATATCTGATAAATTCCAGCGACGCAGAACATTGATTATAATGGGTGAAATTTTAGCCGGCATTGGAACAATTTCTGTTTGGTTTATTCATTCAACAATAGTTGACTTGTACATTGCAGGTTATGTTATCATTATTGGTCTTGCGTGCATAGAAATATTTTGGTCAATGTCTAATATTGGCTGGAGTGCTTTATTATCCGATATTTACCCGTTTAAAGATAGAAGCAGAATAATGGGTAACTTAACTAGTCTTGGAGGAGTAGGGCGTATAATTGGAATCTCAATTGGTGGATTATTATACGACAATGGTTTAGGATTTAGGAATGGACCGTTATTTTTTGTTGCATCCTTTGTTATGTTTATATCCACTATTCCCATGTTATTCACTCCGGAGGGTGGAATTAATCCAATAGAAAAATTGGAGATTGTCTCCAATAATAATAATCAGAATAGTGAAAAAAACACAACTATTTTTATAGTTTTTATCATTGCTTTAATATTTATCAATTTCGGTAGAAATTCTATAGCGACAACTTATTCGCAATTTTTAACCTTGGAGTCTGGTTTAGCAGTAGATAGTATTCTGCTAAGTTTTATAGCAAACACTCGCTCAATCGCAAATATAATGATTGGATTTTTTGCAGGATTACTGAGCAAAAAATTAGGACATGCGATTGCTTTAATCCTCGGAACCTTTATAGGTATACTTGCAATTATAATTACGGCTGTTTCCATGTATTTACCACTGATATTCACAGGGAGTTTTTTAATTGGAATTGCAGATGTTTTAATTATGGCATCATCATATGCCATTGCCTCAGCTTTAATGCCCCCAAAAAAGCGTGCTAAGTTATTTGCAGTATACAACACAACATTTTTCCTTTCTTGGGGATTGGCTTGCACCATTATCTCCGGACCCCTAATTGACTTTTTAATCAGTGAAGGCAGAGAAGAAGTTTTTGCCTATCAAGTATCATTTTTTGCAGGGGTGTTCATTTGCTTAATTGGATTGATAATTTTTATATTTTTAAAAATCTATATGAATCGAATTAAACATAAACATCACAATTAGGCCTTAACCTAAAGAGAATGTTATCAAAGAGTAAAAATGAAAAAAATAAATTTTAAATTTTAAATTTTCTAATCTCGACCCATAATTCCGCCAATAAGACCTAAAACACCGCCTGCAAGAAGCACATAAGTCCCGAGAGATACTGTTGCTGATGCATTGGCTGGAGCTAAAGGTAAATCGAAAGGAATAATACCTGTTAATAGAGGTTCAGAGTCTAGAAATACTGAAATATAAGGATAAAAATCTGGTGGAACATTTAAAGCACCCGCTATGATCGCATAACATAAAAGTATAGGTACAATTGCTCCTATTATTGCCAGTGCGCGAACTTTTGCCCCGATTAGCACTAAAATTCCAGAAACCAAGAATAAAATATACACAATTGCTACAATGTAAATTACAAATGTTTCAACCCCCCATGAAGTTGCTAATGTTGCAGCACCTGTAAACATTCCCATTATATTCTTTACTAATCCAATACCATAAGCATATTCGGGACCAGCAACTGTAAACCAAGATAATACAAAAGTAGCGACTATGATTAAAATTCCAGCTAAAATACTTAAACCTTTTCCAGCGCCCATTATTTACAACTCTATTATATTTTTTAAATATTCTTTTTTATAATTTAACAAATGAGTCTAACAATATTTAAACCTTTTACTTATAATTTCAAACTTTTAAAAAATATATCAGCAACATATCGTAGATTTTTCATTTAAAAGGAATATTCAAAATTCTCACTAAAACCTCATTAAAAATTAAAATTTGAAAGATATCCCTTTTGGGAAATACCAAATTTTAATAAGGAAAAAATCAGAATTGCCAATTAGAAGGGCACTTTTTTTCAATAACTAAAAATAAATAATCTTCTTTTTTCTAGTAATTTGATAAAGATAAAAATCATATTACTAATTAGTGTAGTCTTGATTGTTGGTATTTTAATTGGGAGTTTAATAGTCTTATCTAATTTTTCAGAACAAGATTCTGAAAATGGAACGGAACAAAAATATTCTGAAGGTATGCCGGCAGTTTTTAGTCCCGTAAAAAATTTTACGAATATTTCAATAATTGAAGCAGCAACTCCTGATCATCATTCTGGTATCCATTTTAAAACTAACTCATCTATAATTATTTATGCATGTTTTGATGGAAAAATTGAGGGTATTAGCTACAATCATACAACAGGATACGATGGAAAAATTAGTAACGGATTTTCTATTCATCTCCTTTATAATGAAGAATATTGGGCAATATATCGCATCGAATTTTTTCATCCAGATGGATATTTATCAGAGGATTATATTCGGTCTAATTTATATGTTGAATTAAATCAATGGGTTAAAAAGGGAGATGCACTTGGCAAATTAGTAAATTTTTCATATGACTCTCATTTATGTTGGAGTGTGTGGCATATGATTGGAGATCCATCTATTATAGAAGATCCGGTAAATTATTCATGGTGTATGTTCTCATCTATGGCTCCCGGATTGGCGGAAGATTTAAATAATTTTTATAAAACTCATTCTCCTCCTTGAACACAAGAAAATATTTGTTGGTGCTGGAATAATCATACCCATTAAAATTATTTAATCTTTTCACTTTTAATTTTATTTTTCAATGAAAGATAAATAATGAGACTAAGAAGTGAAATAAACGACATAATAAAAAACGCTAAGTTAAAATCGATTGCGATTAAAAAACCACTTAATATCGGCCCAATAAAGAAG
>JAHLWE010000298.1 GCA_019058135.1 Promethearchaeota archaeon
AAAAAAGAATTATCTCCTTTAATAATTAATTTATTCTTTTCTAATTTGTTTATAAATGAATTAATATCTCCTTTTTTAAGTGGTTTATTCCGATTATGAGAAATTTTGAAATCGGAACAACAAGGATTAATAATTTTAAACATTTCTTTATCGAAAGACTTATTTTCTATAATATCAAATAGTTTAGCCAATCTCTTAGCTAAATCTTGATTAGATATTCTAAATAAGTTATCATAATTGCATCTAAACAATAGACGATGCCATCGATAAGGTTCATTGGTAAAGCCCACTTTAAATTTAGTTTCAAAAATATCCTCTAAATCCTCAATTATTTCTTTAACATAGCTGCCATGAGAAAATAAAGCATCGAATTTTTCCGCTAAATAATTATATCCTATTAATGTATCATATTTAGTTTGGGTTTTAATAGTTCTAATTAACTCAATCATCAAATAGAAATACTTCTTAAACAAGTTATTTGTTTCTGGATTATTAATTAAATAAAATAATCTCCCAAATTTTCGAATATTTACATCTTTAATGTCTCTTATTTTTATTAATAACATATTATCTAAAAAATCATAAAATTTTTCTAATACTTCAGAATTATTTATTAAAAAACAATTATCATCTAATATTTGATAAATTTCGCGATATAATTGTTTTAAAATATGAAATGGAATCTGAATAGAATGTATATCATCATCGCCTAATATTCTTGCGTTGCTTGTATACCATCTTTCATAGCCATCTTCTCCATAAGCCAATAAGAATTCATATTCATTAAATAAATTCCTTAAAAATTGGATTATTCTCCGCGGTCCTAAAATGTTTTTATACTGTTCATTTATTTTAGTATAACTGCCATACATCTCAAAAAGTTTTAAAATATTATAAGCGAATTCTTTTGAGTAATCAATTATAGCTTTTTCGGTATAACCAATAACATCTGAAAGAGTAAGATTATATTTTTCGATCTCATTTATAATACTATCTTTTTGAATATCCCATGAAATTGGCTCAATTTCTGAGATTATTCTATATATATCTTCCTTTTTTTGTATTATTATCAAGTTTTGTGTATAATATTTCTTAGATTTCTTATCTAAAGTCTCATAAGTTAAAATATTAGAAGAAATATTAATAGATTCAAATAATTTTTGCAAACCATTCAGAAAATCTTCTGTATTTTGAAATTTTATTGATAATCTACCATCAAATTTATCAAGATATTCTCTAAAACTTATATTATAAACAGATGCACTATTAATTATCCCTATTAAACATGAATATATTAATTCATCATTTTCAAAAATCCAATTTGGTATCTCTCTTGTCCTTGAAGATATATTATCAATATACACTCCTAATGTTAAAATTTCATAAACAATAACGGTACTATTAATAGTAAAGTTCGATGTCTCTCCATTATCATTATAATTTACTATAAATCCATTATCTTCTGATAAGTTAAAGAGATCCAGTAACAATTCTTTCAAATAATTAACATATCTAATATCTTTATGATACTTTTTATTGCAATAAATTACTATAGAATAATGTGTACTTCTTGATTTCTTAATATAAATAGAAGCTTGTCCCAATAAAATACCTACAAATTCAGCAACCTTTTGAGATTTTTGTAAATTATATAAAACTAAATCATTCCTTCCTAAAACTTTCAAATGAGGAATCTTACGATTAGATAGTTTTTGTAATTTATCAAAATGTTCCAACGATATTGAACTTCCTCTATAAATTGCATTACTCAATTTTAAAGTATGAATAGTATACTTATTATAAGGATGAAGATTTTTAATTTTCTTAAAAATTTGCGCTAAAAACTCTTTTTTAACTATAACCTTTTCATTACTAAAATTGTATTGATCCCTTAAAATGAATTTTCCATCGTTAAATAAAGCGTTTAGTTCCTTTTCATTCTCATATAGGAAATCCATTTTTAATTACTCCAAATTCATTTTGTTTTTTAAATAATTTTAAAATGAATGAGATAATAAAAACAAAAACTCTCAGAAAATAAAGTATAAAATATTTTTACGAATTTTATCTATTTTATTTTTTATATTATTTAGTGTTAATCAAACTCATTGAAATCCTTTATATCAGTGGAAAGTAATTGATCGCTTCGTATATTATGACAATTATTTCTAATTATTTTAATACAAAATCACATTCTCTCTACTAGTATTGAAAGTATATTATTCCCAAATCCCCCAAAATTACATGTTATCCCAGTTTCCGCGCCTTCGATTTGTCTTTTCCCTGCTTCTCCCCTTAATTGCCATACTAATTCCACAACTTGAGCGACTCCTGTTGCTCCCAAAGGATGCCCTCTTGCTTTTAAACCACCTGAAGGGTTAATAGGAATTACTCCGCCAATTTCCGTTAATCCCTCATACGCGGCTTTAGCACCTTCACCTTTTTTGAAGAAACCCAAATCTTCACTTTGGATCGCTTCTAGTATAGTAAATGCGTCATGGGCTTCACATACATCAATATCTTTAGGTGTTTTTTTAGCCATATCATATGCTTGTTTTGAGCAGATTTGAAGTGCCTTCAAGACAGTTAGATCTTCACGTTCATAAACGATATGAGTATCTGTTGCTTGACCCACCCCTGTGATAAGGACAGGGATATCACAGAACTTTTTTGCCATTTCCGCGGAACATAAAACCATTGCAGCGCCTCCATCCGATATGGGGCAGATGTCATATAATCGTAGTGGGTCCGCTATAATTGGAGAGGATAATGCCTTTTCAAGTGTTATTTCTTTTTGAAAGTGAGCATACGGATTTTTCATTCCATTTTTATGGTTTTTAACGGCAATGCTTGTTATCCATTCTTTGGGGACATTATATTTTTCCATATAAGTTCGAGTAAGCATTCCAGCCAAGGATGGGAGGG
>JAHLWE010000299.1 GCA_019058135.1 Promethearchaeota archaeon
AAAATCCAGGTAAAGATTACTCCAGATTTTGTTCCTATGATTCGAATTATTTTTTGGAATGGTTTGGGATTTTTCTTTTTTTCATTTTTGATACCATATATAACAGTGCAATTACTTGGAGCTTCAGGTTTGCAATTAGGTCTTACATTTTCAATACAAATAATGGGTGGGTTAATTAGTGCTCCGATTATTGGTTATTTAACTGATCGTGTTTCAAAAAAGATTATGGGCCTAATAGGGAGTATTGGGCGTGCCGCATGCTATGTATTAATGTATGTGGGAATTTTATTTTCTTCTTTATTGATCTTTGCTATTGGGATGTTTGTTTTGGGGTTTTTTGTTGGATTTTTTTGGACACCATTAGATACATTAATTTCCGAAAAATCAAATAAAGATAATCGTTCTTATGCATTTGGTAAAAGAGTTGCAATGATAGGAAAAGGAAATCTCATTGGATCAATTATTAGTTTTACTATCTTTGGTTTAGCAAATTTCTTTACTCCTGAAAATCTTTTTTTAGTCTACTGTCCACTATTATTATTTGCTGCATCTAATATTTTTGGAGGGATAATTTTTCATCTTAAAGTTAATGAGCAACTTACATATGAAAAGCATATTTTCAATTTATTTCCATCTTCAGTCGAACCAACCCTTATTTTTCATGAGCCTGTGATGCAAGATTCTCTTTTTAAATCAAGGAATAATTTAACAATTGGGTTTTTTATCGGTTTTTTAGTATTAAGTATTGCTTTTATGATAAGTAGTATGAATAGAGACTTAGCATATCCATTTTTTCAAGTCTATTTGATACAAGAGTTAAAAATTGAGAACCCTACACTTGTAATGTTAATTTATTTTCCTAGTCAAGTATTATCTCTATTATTTGCAGCTAAAATAGGAAAAATCGCTGATAAAATAAATCCAATATTAGGAATTGCTGTCTTAAGTATATCAGGTGCATTAATGACGTGGTTAATAATTAATTCTACATCTGGATTAATGTTTGGTATGATATTACTATTTGATTCGACTTTTGCTTGGGGTGGTAATTTAGTTTTACAAAATGTTCTTAGTCGAATATCAAAAATCCATCGTGGGAAAATTTTTGGAGCAGCTCAGTGGTTAAGTTTATTAGGTGCTATTTTGGGTCCCATTTTAGGTGGATTAGCCTGGGATAGTTTAGGTCCAAAAGCACCTTTCATAATTTCAATATTTATTGAATTATCCGTAATTCCTATTTACGCAATCGCAATAAAATCTTTGAAACCATATATAGCAGAAAAATTAGATTAAATAAATTATATATAATTTATTTATAAAAATTATCAGAATTACTTTAACAAGATTTTTTTTAACCCTAAGAATGGGATCATGATATTTTCTGGTCTAAAGTTTATCTCATAATTAAGTTCCATCAAACATCGTTGAATTGAAAAGAAATTTATAAGGAATTTTTTCATTTGAAATATTTCTTCGGAATTATAATATGCAATAGAGATTAAATCGGATATATGAGATTGCCAGAAATCCCCAACTTTTACAAGATTTTTAAGAAAAATATAATCTTTTTCCAATAATGCTATTGGTTTCTGTTTTTTATAAAAAGATAATAAAATTTTTTTAGATATCTGGTCAGAGGTTTCTTTTATATAATATTTTATTACACCAATTAGGGAGAGAAGTTTAATATAATCAAGTGATCTGAGAAGAGAGGCGAGATCTTTTTCTACTGGATATTTTCTTTTTTGCTCCATAATGGATAATTGAGGATCTCCCTCAAAATCAGTAATAATAAGTTCCGAGTTTCCTTCCAACTTGCTAATTAAAATTTGGGCCATGTGTAAATCTTGATGAATTCTTTGTGTTTTAATATCTTTTATTTTTAAAAAATAATCTTTATTGTCCATTATTGAGGATATGTTTACTAAACTCGCAATGATTTCTTCGTTTTTAATAATTTCTAATTCTTTACTAAAATTTAAACCGTTTATTATATCAGATAAAAGACTTTTAAATTGATTTAATATTAAAGTTTCTGTTTCCTGATCTATTTTTTCTAAACTAAATTCATTCGATTCGTTGTTGATAAGACACTGATGCATATGCTTGAGAAAATTTCCAAGTTTTTCACTAAATTGTATTGAATTTTTACAATAATCTTTTAATTTTAACTCTAATAGGTTCGTATTTTTTACAAAATCAATTTCATTTAATTCGTCAGGATTATTTAAGTAAAAATCAAAAAGATTATTCAATTCATTCCAATAAATAAGACCAACATCTCCTTCATTCTCTATAAAATTCATAAAATTAAGAACATTATATTCTTTAAAACTAATTAAACCCAGCATATTAGGAGCCGCATTAAAGCTGTTATTACTAAGAGTTTTAAGCATTTCAACTTCAATATGTGGAGCATATTTTCTGAATGATTTTACTACCAACTGATTTAAACTTCCAGTGTTATTTTTGTCATTTGGTTTATCAATCTCCAATTTTAAAACAATATTTGTAGTCTTTGCATCACCTAATTCTTTTATTTTAACTTGAAAATCATCTAATAAGAGATTTTTAAATTTTTCAGAAAATATTTCGCAATTTATCTCTACCAATTTATTAAAATTTGAAAACAAAATCTTCCAAAAATCTGGAAAAAATTCAGCTTCAAAAAGTATTAACTCTTTTGTTTTCTCACTCGAATCTAATATTAAACATTTCTGCTCAATTAATTTTAAGGTATTACTCTCCCCATTGAGTGAATCGAAAGATTTTAAAATACATAATGGAAGAAAATAATTGCTTTCTTTATTGGAATCTATATTAATAACAGTGAATATAATTGCACAGTCATGTGGAGTTATAAATTCATTTGGAACAATATAAATAGAATTTAATTTTATATCAAAATCTGGTAAATTTTTTTCTCCAAACCATCTTCTGTTTATCAACCAATGTTTAAATTCATTTGTATTGATAATTTCTAAAACAATTTCTTTACTAATATTTAATAACATGCTCTTAACGTATTTTTTTCTCTAATCTAAAAGGAATTGATAAGTTATATTTTAGAATTTTACTTCATTTTTTAAAATTTATATTCTATATTTAAATTAGATGATTAATTACATCCTATTCTTAAATTTGTGCAAAAATGAAGGAATCTAAACCATGACTGAACAAAATTCTGATATGAAAGGGAAATCAATCAATTTTCCTCTCGTATTTCATTTCCATCAACCCGTAGATAATTTTAATTGGGTTATTGAAGATTGCTATAAAAAAGCATATGAACCATTGATTGATCAAATGTTCGATTTTCCAGAAATAAAGTTTACACTCCATTTTTCAGGAAATCTTCTAGATTGGTTCTGTGATTATGAGCCAGAAATTGTGGAAAAATTGAAGAAAATGTCAAAAAGAGACCAAATTGAAATAATTGGTGGCGGTTATTATGAACCAATATATGCAATAATTCCTGATGAGGATAAAATAGCTCAGATGAATAAATTAAGCGAACGCATAATGGATGAATTTGGATTAAAGGTTAATGGAGCATGGTTATGTGAAAGAGTATGGGAACCTAATTATCCTTCATTTTTAAATCAGGCAGGATTAAAGTATATTTTGGTTGATGATAATCATCTCAAAGCCTGTGGTCTTGAAGAAAGAGATACATTTTATTCCTATACAACCGAAGATGGAGGCAACATTCTAACAATTTTTCCTATTAACGAAAAAATTAGATATTTAACTCCTTGGAAACCTACTTTTATGACGATTGATTATTTAAAAAAATCCGCTGATGAAAATGGGGACCGAATTGTTGTACTTTTAAGTGATGCCGAAAAGATGGGTGTATGGGGGACCACACATGAGATTTGTTATATTAAAGGACATTATGATGGGGATGACAAAAAGCCATTTATTCCAGCTTTATTTGAAACAATTTTAGATAATGATTGGATAAAAAGCCTTACTTTATCTGAATATATTATAAATTATAACTCTAAAGGTTTAGTCTATATTCCTACATCATCTTACGACAAAATGGAGGAATGGGTGCTTCCTACTAAGCAGAGAATCAAATTTAAAAAAATAAAAGACCAAATTGAAAATCATGTTATCGATTCGAGAATTGAAAGATTTATTAAGGGTGGATTCTGGCGGTATTTCTTAGTAAAATACCCTGAATCGAATACAATGCATAAAAAGATGCTTTACGTTCGTAAGAAATTAATTCAAATAATAAATAAAATTAAAAAATTAAATCTTGATAATTCGGAAATTAATCAATTAATTCAAGAAGCCTGGGAAGAAATTTATAAAAGTCAATGCAATGATTCCTATTGGCATGGTCAATTTGGGGGAGTCTATCTTGCTTTTCTGCGATTTTCCATATTTGCTCATATAATAAACGCAGAAAAAATAATAACTAAGATCGAAAATCTCTTAATTAACAAATACAGCGATCATACGATCATTCCACTCAGTAAAAGTCCAAGAATTCATGTATTAGAT
>JAHLWE010000300.1 GCA_019058135.1 Promethearchaeota archaeon
CACTAAGATATGTTAATAAAAGGCTAGAAAAAGATGGACAACTCTTTTTAGATTAATCAAATAAAATATTTTTTACCAATTTCGATATTTTAAACGGAGGGTAAATTTTTTTTCCGAATTTAAGGGAGCATCGATTATTTAAGGCAATACCTAAAAAAAGAGTTGGATTAATTAAAGCGGTTGCCAACTGATGTTACATAGGAATCCAATTCTGCAGAGTCTCTTATTTCTAAAATTGATACGATACATAAAATAAATTAAAAAAAAACTTTATTTAATTAGTGCCTTATTATATTTCTTACTCAATCTCTCTTCAATTTCATGCTCTGGCATTGGTATTTTTTCTCTATTTCTTCGAACATATGTTATGCGTAATCCTTTTTTGGTGTAAAACCAATTAAGTCCACCCTTGTTTGAACGAATAGTGATTCTTATTAAAGAAATTCCACCATCTGTTCTAGTTTGGATACGATAATTGTCGTTTTTAAGATAATTAACGCATTTTTGTCTAATTTCTCGTACTAATTGATCTAATGTCTTTTTTTTACTCTTGAGATATCCATCTAATCCAACAATTTTTTCTCTGCCAATTTTTTTCTCATCGACACCAATAAATATATAGCCACCCTCTTCGTTTTCAAATCCATTTATATGCCCATAAATGTCATTTCCTGAACCATCCCCTTCCTTAGATTCAGTTGGTATTGATTTTAGCTCGATATTATAATCTTCCCCCCCTCTTTTCTCAGCATCTAATATTATTTGAATCCAACCTTCTAGAGACGATTGAAAGGGTTTTATCTCATCAAATATTGAATCGTTTTCAAATCCTTCTAAAATATCCTCTAACTCTTCTCCTATAAATTTGTATGTAAATGGAAGAGGATTATATTGATTATCAATAATCAAATAATTTGTTGAAGTTGACCTTGCGATGAAATGTTTATTCTCATCATAGTTTGCATCATACCCTTCAACCAATTCTACAATATTTTTGGAATCATTCGGTAATTTCTCAACACCCCAAAAAAACCAGAGATCTTGATGCTCATAAGCATCTTTAAATGGTTTATCAAAACTTAATATAATTTTTACTGGTAAATTCTGATATAATTTAAAAGATTTACGAATTCTAGGAAAATTGTCATTAATAAATTTTGGATACCACTCAATAAAATTTTCAAGTAATTTTTGAATAAATCTTTTCTTTTGCTCGGACGAATATAAATCAGTCGTATAATAACCTTTTTTATTAGTTTTTGATTTTGAGCTAAACTCATCTAATGAAATGTCTGTCTGAGGTAAGATAATTGTCCCAACAGAAATAGGATTTTTAAATTTAAAATTATTAAAAAAGAAATCAATATCATCTTTTAAAAAAGAAATCGCTGTTCCTTCAATCTCCATACTAATCCAAGACTTTCCTCTAATATATTTTATATAATTTCCATTTTTAAATTTTTTTTTATTTTGATCTTTTGTATCTACTTTCCAATCTTTTTCTGCTAAATATATCCATTCTGGCTCAGAATTTCCCAACTTAACAAGATATTCATTCATTGTAGGAAAGAATATGGTTTTAAAAGATTTATAAATGTCTAACTCTCGTTTTGCACTTTGGGTCTTTTTTAATTTATTATTTATTTCTTTGTTAATTGAGACTTCAATAGAGAGATTTCCTTTAATTAAAAGTAATGCATGAGGAATTTTTGATACAATTTCCTTCTCAAAATATTGAAATATTTCTTCTTCTAATGGGAGATCTGAGTTTGGACCGTTGTAAGAAAGACTCGTGGAATAAATTGTTTGATTATTTTTAAAAACATATTCTCCATTAGCTATTTGTATTAGAGATTCCAATAAACCCTTAAATAGGGTCTCAATTAGTTCTTGAGATTTTTTAGTCATAATTCATCAATTATATAACTTTATTTAAAGAATACTATCTTTTTCCTTTTTATGTACTTAAGATGATAAGAATTTTCATAAATTCTACTTTATTCCATTTTATAAGAGTAACCAAATCAAATATTTTTTGCTAATTTCGATTCCAATAGATATTTTAATTTGGTTTTCAATACTTCACTCTCATGATTTTTTTTCCCATTCTTCAAAATTTTTAAATGATTCGAATAGAGAATCTCTTGATGTCTTTAACCTATCGATTTCTTTATTTATTTTTTTATGAATATCTCTTAAATCTTCTAACTTTACATCTTTTGGCATTAACCATTTGGTACAAGAGTCGTTTATCGAAATATAAATTTTTTGAAAGGATTTTATCAGAATTTTTATAATTTCTTTTAGAAAATTAAATAAAAGATTTGTGAGAAGATTGGACTTTCTGGTACCCTATTCTGCTGAGATTCTTTTATGTCTAGTGGAGTTTTTTGTAAAGGAAAGGAAAAGATTAGTCTCTTATAGCGAAATAAGGAAAAGAATCGGCGGAATTAGGCAAAATTTTTATAGCCGGTGCAAAATCCTTAATAAAGAAGACTATATTCTAATTTTTAAAACTTCAAGAAAGATATATTATCTCATTACAGAAAAAGGTATAAAACGAGTTATAGAATTTTTTAAAAAATATCCTTTTATGAGCCTTTTAATTCAGTTTTTCCAAAAATATCCTAGTCTGAATAATTTGAATTTCAATAAATATAATGAATTTATAACAGAACAGAATGAGGCAGAAAGAGAATTTCTAATTAAATCACTTCTCAAAACCTCAAATGAGATAAAATCGTGATTTTATCATCTTTAAAATAAATCTTCAAATTTGGAGCAAGTGTCAACGAAAGCTTAC
>JAHLWE010000301.1 GCA_019058135.1 Promethearchaeota archaeon
CATTTTCAATTTTTTCCAATTCAGAAAAATCAATTTGATCTACTATTGGAAATTGTAAATCAAAAAAAATTTCTGCAGCCAGAGCACCTGAACTCATTAATGGTTCTCCTTTTTCACATATTATGGCTTTTGGGCCAATCTTTCGAACAATTACCTCAAGTAAAACAAACCCTAATGTAGTTGTTCCTATTGGATAAGGAAAAATTAAAATTTTATCTTTTACGTCCTTTTTATAAAGTTCATGCGTTCTATCTGCGACCTTGCATTTTTTACTAAATTGTACTAAAGGAAATGTAAAAGCGGCTGAGATACTAAAGGGCTGTTTTGTAACCATGGCTTCCCCTTCCACAATTCCACTACTTAAACTGCGACCTTTTAATATTTTAGACATTATTTTTTACCCTCCGTTGCGACTTTAATACATGTATCCAAGCTTCTATAAGAAGCATTGCTATAAAAACACGTTTTTGCAGAATTTGTCATAAGAGGTCTCGGTAAGGGTGTTAAAAGAGGACATAAAGTTGTCAATTTTGCCCCAGACTTTTTTAAAATTTCAAAATGTTTAGATTTTTTAATTGAATCTCTTGTAAGTTCATTAGTGCATATCCAGAAATTAATATTGGGTAAAATTTTTTTTCCATCAAGCTTGTTTAAAACAGTAATAACTTCTTCTTCATTTAATTGAGGACAACCTATGGAAACATTTTTCGGTGGATTTTTCCATTCGGTACTGTATTTTTCCTTAACTTCTTTAAGAGAATCTTTGTCAATTTCAATAATTTCTTCTGGTTTATCATTTTGAAAGGCTGATTCAATATTTTTTGCTTCTGGAGTTTTACCAATCACGTGGATTAAAGCAACTGCGCCAGTAGATGCAGAAGCAGAACCAAGATTTTTTAGATTATAAGTAGAAATATTTTTAAGACCTTCAATAACCGGAATTTTATTACCTGCAATTTCCCCGATTTTTAAACCTATTGATGTTAAATCAAAGGTATCCCAATCATTAAAAAGAATTTTAAATAGAATCTGTCCTTTTCTGTTTTCACTTAAATGCAATCCATGGTAAGGAGTTTTCCCAGTAATAGCGCATGCAATATCTATTATACCCCCTTCTCGATTTGAACGGCCACCTAAAACAGAATTAATATAAATAACAGCTGAGGATTCAGACCATGCATAATGTTCACCAAATTGAGGCTTATTATCCAAGTAATAAGGTGTACAAGTAAAACCATAAACACCTATTCTCTCTAAATCCCTCATCAATTGATCATGTAAAGTAAACATTGGGAGGATAACTTTTAATTCCTCCGCATAATTCAAATCGATAATAGGATCTGCTGTAGTCCTCACCTTTACTTTCAATCCTGCTTCTGCTGTTCTATTTAAAATTTCAGCAGCAGCATTGACAAAATTCAAACCAAAGTTTAAAACCGTATGAGCCGATTTTATTTCTATCAATTTATCCGCACCAAAAGAATCTCCTAATTTTACAATCAAATTCATTAATTTTGAAAGAATTTCACCTTGATTACCATCTAATATATTTTCTTCTTCTCTCGTTAAATAAATTCTAATACACCTAATTATTTCCTTTCAATTTTAAAAATTTGTTAATGATATTTATTAGTGTTTTTGTTTTTATTTTTATTTTGTATTTTGGATAGAAGAGAAACCTATTTTAATAAAATTCTTTTAAATAAATATCAATTAAAATATATCAATAATTTGAGATAATTGATAAAATGATTAAAGAAAAAAGGATTTCAGGCTTTAAAGTGGATAGATGTGATTTATGTGGATTGTGTTTTCATCTCTGTCCTGTTTTACAGCAGCCTATCGAAGAAGCAAAATTAGAAATCAAAAATCTTATCGAGGGAAAGGATTCTGAATATGTTCTTACTACTTGTACTACCTGTTTATCATGCAATTTGTATTGTCCTCAACAGGCAAATACGTATCAATTAATCCTTGAAAGATGGAATGATTTATACAAAGAGAGAGGCGCACTTCCATTATCTCGTTTTGTCTGTCCTACTGAGGAACATAACATTTGGCAACTCCTTAATGTTTTTTTCTCTAATCAAGAAAAACAATGGATCCATGAATGGATGAATTATATTCCCAAACCTTCTGATAAGGTTTTATTAATTGGAAATTATACTCATTTATTTCCATTTATAATTGGAGGAAGTAAACTATTAAATTATTTTAAACCTATAGATAGAATTGATCAATGGGAGGGAGGTGCTTATCTCTATCAATTAGGATATCTGGATGTCGCCCAAAAGGTCGCTGAGAAAACTAAAAAAGATTTCGATAAGTGGGGTGTTGATATTGTGGTTCCGCTTTTAGACGCAGTCCATTATCTTTTCAAAGAAGTGCATCCTAAAGAAATGAAAGTAAGCCATGATCAAAAATTTATAAATTATCATGATTGGCTTATAGAAAAGATTGATGCAGGTGACATAAAATTACCTAATCAATTAAATCTTACAGTCACTGTTCATGACAATTGTTATTCTAAAGCTTTAGATGGGGTATATTGGGAAAATCCAAGAGAAATTCTCAAGAAATGCGGTTGTAAAATTCTAGAAATGAAACATAATAAAAAAGATTCATTATGTTGTGGATTTGGAGTTGGACCTTCTTGTGTGGGCAATATTTCAATGGTATTTAATATTATGTCTGAAGCAAAAAAAAAGTATGAAGAAGCGGAAGAAACAGGAGCAAAAGCATTAATCTCTTATTGCGGTGGGTGTATATATCTATTGTGGGCTTCTAGAGAACTTTTGGGCAAAAAAATTGATGTTTATCACATAATAGAAATTGTTAGAATGGCAATGGGTGAAAAAATAAATTACCCTCAGGACCATGTCAAGCGAGCTTGGGATATAATCGCCATTATTACATATCAATTGCTTTTATCTGTATTTCAATCGAATTTCTTTATAAAGCGAATAACGTATGATAAAAACATGAGCACCTTCCATCCAAAAAAATATAAAATCTTAAAATTGATTCGAAGTTTATTTAATATTTCTGCAGTTCGAAAATTATATGCAAAAATGTTTCGAATTTTGATGCCAATAATGAAAACCCGTTAAAATTTCAACAAGGAAATAAAAAATTATACAAAAAAAATCATATATCTTAAATAATTTAGAAATTCTATCTCTATTGATGTTTTGAAAAATATCATTCTCAAGTAATATGACTAATATCAAACCAATAAATAATAGATTTTTTGACCCTTTTAACGAAGAAGCTTGTGATTTATGCGGTGAATGTCTTGCTCATTGTCCAATAATGGAATTTTCGGTCGAAGAATCAAAAAATAAAATGAGAAAATTAATAACTGGTGAAGATACCGAACAAGTATTAAAAAAGTGCCAGAGTTGTTTTACCTGCAATCTCTACTGTCCTACTGATGCACATCCTGCAAGTCTTATCTTAAAGCGGTGGAATGAACAATATGAAAAAAATGGACTAAAAAAAAGAGCAAAATATTATATAACACATTATCCCTATTATCCAAATTTCCGTACTTATGTAATTGACAATATGTCAGAAAACGCTAAGCAAATTTTAGAAAAATGGAAAAATTTAAGCCCAGTTGAGGATACATTGACATATCCTGGTTGCAATATAATTACATATCCTGAATTAACTCAAGCAAGTTTCTTTAAAGATCTTGATATAAGAGGTCGGCTTGAATATTGTTGTGGTGAAACATTATTTCGTACTGGCTATGTAGATCAATTAAAACAAGTTATTAAAAGATTAGATAAATGGTTTAACATTTTAAAGCCTAAAAATCTACTTGTTCTTTGCACAGCTGGAACAAATGTCTTCAAAAATGTTCTACCTAATTATGGTTTAACTTATAAATTTGAATCAATTAAGTCGTATATTCAATATCTTTGGGAACGAATTGAAAGTGGTGAAATTCAAATCAAGGAAAAATTAGATATGACCGTTACTCTCCAAGAATCATGTTATAGTAAAATGTTCGGTGATGAATATATGGATTTACCAAGAAAAATTCTATATGCAATAGGTGTGAAAGTTATCGAGATAGATGCTTGTAGAGAAAATATGAGATGTTGTGGCATTGGTGGAGGGTTCTCTGTTGATAGTGCATATCATCCAATGAATTTAATTAAATCGGGATTCAGAAATATTAGAGAATTTAAAAAGACAAAAGCAGATGCAATATGTGTTTATTGTGCCGGTTGTTTAGCCACGCTTTCGACAGTTCAAAAGTTGTATGTGAAGAAAAAAATGAAAATTTATCATATCATTGAATTATTACAAATGGCTATTGGAGAAAAGCCTATATCCGAGAAAATAAAAAAGAAAAGAGCAAAACACTTTTTTTGGGGCATAATAAGAAAACAATTTCCAATGCTATTGTCAAAAAAATACTTTAAAATCGTAGAAATTCCGGAGGATCCTCATCCTAAAGGTTATTAGAGTTTAAAATTAATTATTCTCTTATAAAAAATATAACGATAACATAATATTTTTAAAAAAAATAGATATTATAATAGTATAATCTAACAAAATTTTTTCTAATAAAAGGGTATTCTTATGGGAGTTTCAAAAATATGTCGTATAATTTTTAGAATTACTTTATTTGTGATGACAATTTCTCTTACTCTTACAGGTTTATTCGGTGGTCTTTCTGCTGTAGCCGTGTTTAGTGATTTTTCTGAAAATATAGAAATACCGTCTGGTCCCATAACTGCACAATTAAATTTTTACCAACCTATGTATCTTTCAATACCTTTCAATATAACTAATGCAGGATATTTCCCACTTGATGAATTAAGGATAGGAATCTCAATTAATATGACTTATAATGTATCGCTATCACATATTATCATGTATAATGAGGAAGTTTATCCAGAGATTGGACCCGGTGTTGAGTTTGAGGGAAATTTTACAGCTACCGATGAGGATTTCTCTATTCCGTCAGGTGATATTGATATTTTTCATCCCCCAACATTTACAATGGATCTTAATATTTCTGCTTATTATACATATCGATTACTTTTTTTTAGTGTTGAATTAAAAAATATACCACTAACATTGGGAGGTCCATAAAAATGGGAGGAATGAAGAATATCTTCAGAGGTTTTATTGGAATGGCTATATATCTGACAACCACTATGTTGATACCAGCTTTAACTTTTGAATATGTGGATAGAATGGAAATATTTATACCTCCAGATGAAATATTGGACATCGAAATAGCTAAAGGAAATATTGCTGTTGTTATATTCTGGCTTGTCGCATTAGGCTTAACAATGAGTGGTTTAGCATTTTTTTCATGGTCTTCTCCAAAAGAATCAAGAAGGAAAGTAGTATTTGGTATATTATTAGTATTTGCACACTGTTTTTATCTATGGAGTTATAAATTTAGTGGTGCAACAGCATTTGGTGTTGAAATTCCGGGGCTTGGAAGAGTTATATTTGATTTTGCTGGAATAGTATTGCTTTATTTGGGAGCTTATGCTTTAATAATTGTTGCAAAAATTTGGAAGTTAATTGAAGTTGAGTTTGGCAAAAGAAAAGAAAAGAAGGAAGAGAAGGTATATATACCAGAATCTACTTTTGGTAAAGATGGAGGTGCAATCTAAATGATATTACTGCAAGTTGATATTTTGAGGATGATTGCAGACTTCATTGGAGTCATTTTTCTATATTCAAAAGTTGTTTTAACTCCAATCGGAGAAGTGATGAAATTATGGATTGAATCAGTATTAAATTTTATAGATACATTTATTCCAATGAGATATGAAATTTATATTATAATATTCATAATTTTGGTGGTTAGCGGGGTTATTATTAATTATCATTGGCCAGGAGAAAAAAAAGAAGTAAAAGAAGAAGAAAAGAAGGAAATGGATGTTTCTGCTAAAAAATGTAAATATTGTGGAAAACCGATTGGCGATTCTGAGTTTTGTCCATATTGTGGTTCACGAAATTAATAAAAAATAAAAAATCCTTATTTTTATTTTCATTTATTTTTCATTTTTAAAAGCAGATTAACAGCTCTCACACCTATATTTTTCGCTACTCTTTGCCCTATTTCGTCGATTTCACCTTTCTTTATGAATTCTTTACGCCCATATTTTTGTAAGGATGTCATTGGAATGTTCTCATCTATTACAGGATTCCCCAACGCACCAAAACAAACCATACCTTGAATAAAGGCAAAATTTATTAAATCTGATACAACTCCTGCAGCACCACCATTTCTTAAGCCTGATGCTCCCATAGGTGCAAAAATTATATCCTTTAATTTATAATTTGCCATTTTCCAAGGTCTTGAACGGTCTATAAATACTTTAGTTAGACCGGATACACTCCCAAAATAGCACGGAGCTGCTATAAAAATTGCATCAGCACTTAATATTTTTTCTTCTAATTTCTTAAAATCATCCTTTTCAGATAATGGACATTCATACGGCTCCCGCAAGCATTGATCACAACCTGTACATTGCTCCAATTTATAATCCACCAAATAAATTTTTTCAATTTCAATAGTTTCATCTGTTTCTTTAGCTCCTTTCAGTGCTTCTTCTACCAAGAAATCGCAAGATCGATTTTTCCTTGGAGATCCGCAAATTCCTAGAATTCTTTTAGGGCTTTTTTCAATCTCTTCTGCCAATTTTCACTTTCACCTAAATAATTAATAATAAATACGGTTATTAAATTTATATATTATTCAATTTCAATTTATAAAAAGATAAAAATCGATTTATAGAAAAATGTAAACTATAATAATTTTATAAATTTATGGAAAATATCACTTTATTAATCCAATAAAACTTCTTCTGGTCTTTTCTTTTACTTTATTTTAAGGTCTCCTAAGAGTAATTATTAAGAAAACTATAAATATAAAATAATAAAATTATATTACAATTGGGTTAAAAATTTTTTAATTTTGATAAGTATAAGATAATAAAAGATAGTAAGGGTTCTATGAAATATTTTAGAGAGTTAACGAAAGAATTTAAAAGTAAAAAAGATATCGAACAAAAGTTAAATTTTTATCAAAATTTTATTGAGCGAAAGTTATCAGAAAATGATTTACTATCTGCTTTAAATAAATGTCAATCTGCCTTAACACTACGCAGAGAAAATAAAGAATTTGGATTGGGGACCTACTTACAGAGATTTAATGAATTAAATGAATTAATAAATCAAAAAATCCTAGAATTCCGCAATTCTTATGAAATTAAATTATTAAATATGAATTATATAACCCTTACTC
>JAHLWE010000302.1 GCA_019058135.1 Promethearchaeota archaeon
AGGTTATACCCACATTTCACGCACGTGGAAGGATGGAGATATAATTGAATTGGACTTTCCTATGACCATTAGGCGTGTATTAGCACATGAAAAAATTAAAGAAGATAATGGAAAAGTTGCCTTTGAACGCGGTCCGATCGTCTATTGTGTTGAATGGGTAGATAATAAGGTAAAATATTTACGAAATTTGTTTATTGATGATGATATCGAACTTGCATCTGAATACCGTGAAGATATGCTTAATGGGATTGTTATTATTACAGGTACTGCTCATTACCTTAAGCATACTGAAGATAGGAAAAAAATTATAAAAAGTAAACTAAATTTTCTTGCAATACCTTATTATGCTTGGGCACATCGCGGAAAGGGTGAAATGATAGTATGGATGTTACGTGATTTAAATGCTTTTAAATAAATAATTTAAAAGGTAAAGTTGATATTTAGAAATACTTAAAATTGAGGGAGCCACTTAGCTTCAGCTTCAAACATTTTGTCAACCATAATTCGAATTTCTTCTGGGGAACACACACTAGCAGTATTTGGGTCAAGTAGCACAGCTTGATAAATTTTTTCCCGGTCTAATTCGAGGGCTCCCTCGACTGCGGCTTTTTGTACCATAATATTTGAGATACATAGTGCTTGACAGATGGTAGGTAAGACAATGCCTCCCTGTGGATGTATTCCATGACTATCCGCAAAAACTGGTACTTCCACACAACACTCCTTAGGAAGGTTAGTAATTAAACCACCCTCTTTGTTCATAACATTTCCATTAAACCGAAATGGTTTGTTTGTTTCCATAGCATTAATAATGTGTGAAGCATATTCTCCCGAGGGTTTTTCCTTATATGGAAGTTTTTTTCGTTTGAGTTTTCTCTGGAAATTTTTATCCATTTTTCCTTGAAATATGACTTGCTGGTTATAATCTGATGCTTGCTCTAAGTTAGAAAGCCAGTGCAGGTTGCTTTTATATTTTTCCAAAAGTTCATTACGTTTTCGATAATAAGGAAGATATTCACTCAAATGCCCTGAGGATTCTGTCATAAAATATCCACCTGTTGCCTTCATCATATCATAACGCACTTTCTCTAATTCAATTAAATTGGGGTTATCTTGAATGGCTTTCGTAATTAACGGGTAAGCATTTTGCCATGTTGAATTGGACTTATTTGAGTCTTTATACCAAACTTCGAGAAACCAAGCCATATGATTAATCCCTGCACATAAAAAACTGAATTCTTCTGGCTTTACTCTGATACAACCACGCAAAATTGCAGCTGTACCCTGAACGCCATGACAAAGACCAACCGTAGAATCTGGAACAAGTGAATTACAATACCATGTATTCATAGCCATTGGATTAGTATAATTAAGTAATAACGGTTTTATTCCATCATTTCCTACATTATATCCAATTTCTTGAATATCTTCTAAAAGTGATTTAAAAAATGGTGCCGTTCGGAGGAAACGAAAGATTCCACCGGGTCCTAGTGTATCCCCAACAGTTTGAGACACTCCATATTTGAAGGGTATTTCAACATCTAATTTAAAGGCCTCAAGCCCACCTATATGTACTGTATTGATAATATACTTCGAATCCTGAATTGCTTTCTTCTGATTTGTAGTTTTCTCGAAAACAATTCCCTCTAGCTCTTGAGAATAATTATCCTTATATTTTTGCATGTAATTAAACATTAAATCTAAACGATGAGAATCTAAATCTTCGAGACAAATTATTGTATCCTTCTGAAGCGCAGGAAATGAAGCAATATCGGTAAGTAAATTTTGCCCAAATACTAAAGACCCCGCACCAATAAATGCAATTTTTAACATAATCAGTGGATTGAATTTTTTCTGATTCTTAATATTTTCCATATTTTAATACTGCGGCCATAAAAGTCTTGACATTTTCAAGGTGAATTTCCTTAAAAATGACCGTGCTGGGACCTAATATAAAATGTCTGTTATCTTTTAGCGCTTCCATCAATTTTTTTACATGGTTATCAACATGCTCTGGGGTGCCGTATGGGAGAACATCACTAACATCTCCAAAACCAATAACTACAAAATCGGGAAAATGCTCATTTATATAGAAAGGATCGCAGCCACCTTCCCAGCCTTGTAATCCTCGAAATCCTGCCTTCTGAAAAGATGGAATCAATTCTGTTGGATCACCATCAGTATGAACTTGAGGGATCATTCCTGCGTCCAATATAATAGAATTAATTTCTTTATAATAATTTAAAAAATCCTGTTCCCAACGTTCAGATGAAATCATAGTTCGACCTTTGTATGCGACATCATCTAATATATTTAAGATCTTTCCTCTTCTACCAGTTGCCTCAATCAAACCTTCAATTTTTATTTTCATTATTTCCGCATAAAATTTTATTAATTCTCTATAGAGCTTGGTTTTTTTCCGAAAATTACGGCTAAATATAGGCATCCCCATACTCTGCCAAACCCTATCAAAAATCCCGTCAACCATTAATACCGGAAATATTAAAGGAGAAAACTTTTCATATTGTGAGATCACCTTTCTAATTTGCTTGCTTCTATCAACTTGTTTTAAATTAGCCCGGAGTTTATCCAAAATCTCCATGGAATGTATGTACCCTCCTTGATAATAAGGAGAATCGCTATGTAAAGCTTCTCCACTTGCCTTAATCCTAAATTTATTGCCTTTACTATCTTTTATCTTAATTGAATTGATTTTAACACTTGAAGGAAA
>JAHLWE010000303.1 GCA_019058135.1 Promethearchaeota archaeon
AAATACGTGATTCTTGACAAATCTGTGGCATACCCAACTTCTGGTGGCCAATTACATGATATTGGTACTATTAATGGAGAGAAATTTTCAGATGTAATTAAGGAGGGAAAACATGTCGTTCATGTTATGGACGAACCACCTAAATTTAAAGAAGGTGATACAGTTGATATTATCCTTGATAAAAATTGGCGGGAACAAATAGCACAACATCACACTACAACCCACATTATAAATGCCGCAACAAGAGAAGTCTTGGGTGCTCATATCAACCAAGCAGGCGCAAAAAAATCTCAAGAAAAAGCCCATCTCGATGTAACTCATTATAATACAATTTCTGATGAGGATCTTAAAAAAATTGAAGATATATCAAATAATATTGTTAAAAAGAATTTAAAAACAAATCTATCCTTTATGCCCCGCTCTGAAGCAGAAAAAAAATATGGAATGAGAATTTATCAAGGTGGAGCAGTTCCCGGTAAGCTAATTAGAATTGTTGAAATACCTGATTTAGAAGTCGAAGCATGTGGTGGAACTCATTTAAATAGAACAGGAGAAGCAGGTGAAATAAAAATTTTAAAATCTCAAAAAATACAAGATGGTATTGTCAGAATAACATTCACGGCTGGCGATGCAACAAAAAAATTAAAACAAACGTATCAAAATATAATTCAAGAATTAGAAAATTTATTACATGTATCCGCATCCCAAATACCCGCCAGAGTACAAGAATTAATAAAAAAATGGAAATCAACCAGAAAATCTCTTACTTCAGGTCAAATTAATCCAGACGATCTAGTTTTAACTTCCACTGAAGAAAAAAAAGGAGATATCTTGGAAGAGGTTGCCAAAATTCTAAATTCACAAATTGAACTTATCGTAGAAAGAGTTAAAAAATTCTACGGCGAATGGGAAGAAAGTAAACAAAAACTAGAAAAAATAAATAATATTTTTGCGGATAACGCAATAGATAAATATATTGCGGAAGCAAAACAATTTGGAGAATTAAAGATCATTACTTACTCATTCGATGGTATTAACCAGAACGATATGAAGAATTTGTCAATTAAAATTTTTAAGAAAGCCTCCGAGGCAATCATAGTTTTTACCAGTAAAGAAAAGCAAGGAATAATTTTATTAGGGTTATTAGGATCAGAAGCTTCTCAAAAATCCAATCTCAATATGGGCAAAATAATAAAGACTTGTGTCCAAAATTTTAGAGGGAAAGGCGGAGGAAATACCGATTACGGCCAAGGATTAATTTTTGACAAAACAATAAAAGAGACAGTTATTTTAGAATATTGTATCAATCTAATTAAAAAATCTTAATCTAGATGTAATCATTTCATTTCTCTTTCTTATCATAAAGCTCCATAATTTTTTAAATCATATCTCTTTTAAGATACTGGTATAATCTTATGAAAAATAAACATAATTTTGAAGTAAAAATAGTCTTCGATAGTAATTCCCTCCCTGGATTCCAATCCGGATGGGGATTTGGAGCAATTATTATGAATAATTATTCAAATAATATTCTACTATTTGATACAGGTGCAGGTTTTCCCAAATTGACATATAATCTTGATAAATTTAATATCGAAGTTGAAGATATTAAAAAAGTAATTATTTCTCATACACATATGGACCATGCTGGGGGTTTAATGAGTCTTGTTACAATAAATCCTAATATCGAACTTTATCTCGCTTATTCAAAAAAAGATTATATGTCAAATCAACTGCCATCCGATGTTAGGGTTTATGGAATAAAAGATATAACTGAGATTGATGATAATATTTTTTGCTCAAAAGAATTGGGAACAGGAATACCCGAAATCTCTTTATTTTTAAAGTCGGAAAAAGGAATTGTGATAATTACAGGATGTGCCCACCCGGGATTAGAAAATATATTAGAAAATGCTAAGGATTTAGGAAAGATCCGCGCTGTATTGGGAGGTTTTCACGGATTCGATAAGTTATACGCCTTGGAAGGGCTCGATTTAATTGCTCCCTGCCATTGCACATCAAAAACTAATAAAATTAGGAAAAATTTTCCCAATAATTTTGTAGAAATAAAAGCTGGAAGCACTTTAATATTTTAAATCCTCTCTAATGCTTCCATCAGGCAATATATTATCCGGATGAGGTATTCCAGCTTCTTCCTTTTGATATCTTATGCAATTTTTATTACCTACCCAACAATAATCCCTAACCCATCTTTCTTCTAGCTTGCCCTGTTCATAAAAATATTTCAATGGACAGCAATTGTACCATTTACATTGCTTCGGAATAGCATTCCTTCCCGTTAATTTATTTTAATATTAAAATTTTTTAAATCTTTAATTAACTTCTCAGGATAATAAAAAATTATTGCATTTAGATTAAGAGATCGGGCAGTTTTAACAGCCTTACTACTATCATCAATTAATAAAGATTGATTTGGCTCACAATCGAGATGATTTAGCAATTCATTATAAAATTCTATTTCTTTTTTATTATGATGATAAATATAACTAAAAACGTAATCATCAAAATATTTCAGAAAATCATACCTTTTATTAAGAAAATCTATCCTCGTCTTAACATTACCACTGAAAATTACTAATCTATAATTTTTCTTCAAATTTTTTATTAATTCGAGCATTCCAAAATGAGGAATATACGAATTAAACCAAATATTTTTTACGTGTTCTTTATCTTCTTCTTCCAAATTTAGTTTTTCAATTGCATTATCTAAGAACTCTTCCATGGAGATCGTTCCACTCCTTAATTTATAGCCCAATTTATGAGTTTTATCAAGAAATATTTCTGCGACTTTCCTATAATTAATTCCATAATTAGTTGCAATTTTTTTTATAGCTAATGTTGTCCCCGATGTGAATAATACCCCTCCTAGATCAAAAACTATGGTTTTAATGTCGAATTGAATCATCGTTAAAAAAGCATAATATGATATCTAATTTAAAATTGCTCTATTGAATAATTTTGAAATATTTTTTTCTCAGTTCTTCCAGTTAGCCATTAAGAAATTTATATTGGTAAAAAATAAAGGCTGATTTGGGTTCAACACCAATTATCAACTACCTCGTTTGAACTAAAATGCCTTTGTTTAAGAGATCTTGGACTATAAAGTACGTTATTAGAATAAATATTACATATCCTAAAATTAAAAACCCATAACGTTTTAGATAATAATTTTTTTGATCATTAACCTGATTAATTTCCTTGTTGCGCAGTCTAGGAAAAATAAAACCAGTCTTAACACGATAATTTTGAAATTCTTCGGGAAATTTATCCTTTAATCGATTTTCTTCAAAATCAGAAAAAAAAATCATAATAAGAAAGAAAAATGTCCAAGAGAGAATGTCACCTATTCGAATTCCGATGTCATTAAGACCAGGTGTAAATAAGACGAATGGAAATAACATTATAAGAATGCCAAGATTTTGAGGATGGCGAATAAGTTTATATGGTCCCGTTTGAACAATATCTAATCCAATTTTTTTACCTTTAACGAGGTGGATTAACCCAAATAAAAATAACAAAAAACCCGCAATAAAAATAATAATCTCGATAATGAGTAAAATATCAACTCGAAAAGAAGAATCCCAAGAGAAAATTACTATCCATGAATCAACCCAACTACCTGCTCCCCATGACTGAAATACTATCCATGAAGTATATGCTAATGGAAACATATATACCATTGGATATAAAATTCCAGCAATTATCGGCATGTATGCCCAAATCGAACTGATGCTTAAAAGAAATGGTTTAATTCTTGCTTTTAATTTTAGAATAAAAGATTTTCTTTTTTCTGTTGGTAATATATCAGCCCAAAATAGAAGCCCAGCAAAAAATGAAATCAATATCGTCAATATTGCGTTAATTTGGGTTAATTGAATGCCAACAAATCCACTGAACCAAAAATCCCAATATATGATTGAATTAAAAACAAGCATAAATATTTGGGAACCCATCACAGTAAACAGTAAAATTGAAGGTAATTTCATGTTTTGAATTGATACAGAACTCAAATAAGCAATAATAGTTAGCACAATTGTGCCAATGAAGACTCCAATCACTAGAAATACGGCAATCTCATCAACTATATATGAAAATGTTTGTAATGTAATCCATAGTCCAAAAGAATTTAATCCAATAATGGCAAGGCATAAAATTTGGATGATTTTTTTTATTTCCATTCTAAATTAAAAAAGCAACTCCCTCATTAAAAAATATTTATATAAATAGAACGGAAGGATTATGTTTTACTCCATATTTGAATTTAAATAATTAATCAAAAAAGGCGGTTAATTACATTTCTATAACCCATATCTTCTTCAATATCCTTCCTTCCCTCCTCCGAATCAAGCGCTTTAAGTAACAACGGAGAAATCGGGCCTTTCCCAAGGAATAAAATTTTTATTTTATTTCCTAAAGTGGGGTCAATCATTGCTCCAAACTTTAAATCAGCATCACTTGACACCTCATTTGAAACAGTGGATACTACATTATCTATTTTTGATAAGGGAATATCATGATCTCCAGATATTGAAACTATAAACTGATCTATTCTTTTTGTATCGGGTTCCAGAAGGGGAATATTAATAGCAAAATATGTTTTAT
>JAHLWE010000304.1 GCA_019058135.1 Promethearchaeota archaeon
ACCTTTATTATTCCACGCGAATTTATAATTGGTATCAATTTCCAGTGCTTTATCATAACATTTAAGAGCCTCTTCGTATCGTTTTAAATTATTTAAAGCAACACCTTTATTATTCCACACATTTGTATAATTAGGATCAATTTTCAGTACTTCATCGTAACACTCAATAGCCTCTTCATAATGTCCTAAATTATCTAAATAGACAAACGAATCAGGCAAATATTTCGAAGTAACTCAAATTGTTTTTGATTCATGAGTTGGGATATATTCTTCTTGCTAAAGAAACAAGTTGTTTAATCATTTCAAATCCCCCTGTCTTTAAGGAAATTGATAATAGAATATTGAAAATCATAGATTATTTAATAAATATATTTGTTAATTCTAAAGTTTCTCAGATAAATGATATATATCCATTATATCGAACTTTCTTCGAAAATTCAATACTTAATTCTATTGTGTTTAAATTGTGTTTAAGTGTTTAAATTCGAACTGTTAAATAAGTATAAGATTTTAATCAATTCTGAAGAATTCCTGTTGCTCTTCAAATATTTTTATCAATCATTTTATAGGTTCTGTGTCCTAAATGCCTTAGACCGGTTTTAATTGGGGCGAAATTTTAGGAATTCTTACGTATAGAATCGTAAAATATACTGCACCCATAGAGAATTCCAAACCAACGATTAAATGTATTGCATTTCTGTATGGGCTTATGATGAATGCTAAAAAATTAAGCACACCTACCATATAGTGAAGGATTGAAAGTCCCAGATAGGGGTTTTCATATTTACTTTTTTTTATAAAGGACAATTTCCCCTTTAAGAGGAGAATTATAGAACTTACTCCTAAAATCAAAAAAATAATGGATGCGAGAAGACCAAATCCGTCAACAATAATGATTATATAAAAAAAAACCCCGAAAATGCCGCAAATAGTTACAAGATACGAAAAAATTAATTTCTCCCTTTTTATTTGGTAGACTTTTTTCAATTTATCCATAATATTTCTTATCTCTATTCAAATACAATTTTCACTATTAATATTTAATTGGCTTAAGTATTTATACTATTTGTTTAAAAATTTAGATCCGTAAATCAATGAATTATTAAATTAATAAAAGATGATCAATCAATTCAACTTTTATGGGCAATAATATTACTCATTAAATTAAAGATCCTTTTTAAAATTAAGTATATTTATATTATCATGATTCTTATATATTAATAATTAAGTAAAAAATCCTGAACAAAAAATAATAAGAGAATATCAATTTTTAAAGATGTTGAAAAATGCAATCAAATAAAATAAAAATATATTCCTTGTCAATCACACTCGTGGTGCTTGTATTATGTCAAATACCCGTATTTGCAGTTGGTAATGGGGATGGCTTGAAAAATGTGGAAAAAGAGAGAGAAAACATCTCCCTCTATGAAGTAGAACAGGTCTTAAGACAAGTTGATCTAGCGAGTGGCGCTCAAAAGATCACGTTGATTAAAGGAGGCAACGATCCAAGTGTAGAAGATGGAATATCAACCCTTATCACTAGTTTAAGCGATGAAATCGAGGTAATAAAACATAGTTCTCTAAATGTATCGAATGTAGCCGAGATATTAGTAATTTTTTCTCACGGAACTGAAGAAGGTATCATTTTAAATGGCAATTTAATTTCTTGGTATAATTTAGCAATTTTCTTCAATCAAACTAAAGCTAAAAATATTTATTTAGCAACTTGTTTTGGAGCAAATATTTATAATTTCACTAGGGGATCAACTCAAACAATTATTGCGTCGAAAGGTTTATCTGATGCTGTAATTATGTCATATATAATCGCTTGTCATATCAATATAAAATATCTCCATCCAGATGAAGCCCTAAATAATATTGATTCACTCGAACAAAGAGTTAAAGTAATTTACGACCATCCAGAAGAATTCTTAGCGTTAGCCTGGTGGAAAATAGAGCGAAAAAATATTCCTTTCATATTAATATCTCATACATTACATCTAAAATTTACACCACTTGAAGCAGCTAGAATATGTACTATTGATGCACTCATTACCGTTTTATCAGCCATATTTGACATTTTAATACTAATAGCTGGTTGGAATCCTGCACTTTTAATTGCAATTCTCGCAGCTCTTACCCTAGAAGGTGCATTAATCTTTTTAGCATTTGCTATAAGTATCGAGCATTTTATAGCTCATCCTGTACCAAACACAGGTGCATGGATATCATTTGAAGCACCTTTATTGCCTCCAATTGATACTTGGATACAAGCAAGAGGTGGTGGTGGACAAGTTTTAGCTACATTTCCATCCCTCCTTGGTTCAGCTTCAACAGTTACATTCTATTGGATATTAAGTGCAGTTTATGATTTAAATCCTGCATCTCGTTATTGGGTATGGATTAATTTAGGCATATAGGTAATGTAAAAATTAATTTTTAATAATAGAGTGAAAATAAAAATAAAAATTAACTAAATTTTAAATTTAAAATACTTTTTTTTTTTTCATTATCGGTTTCAAGGGAATTGGCTATCTAAATCCTATTGAACTGAATCTTTTTTCTTGTTTTTTTAATATTTCCTTTATTTCCTCAACACTTTTATCCATTTTCCTTAAACCTTTTTATTTTAAACATCCCTAGATATAATTATCAAGAATTTATTATATATGAAAATGAGCATGCAAAAAAATTCAGAAAATTCGTTGAAAGTAAAGGTTGTGTGCTGGTAACTCCTTATTTTTCAGCAAAGAAAGATCTTTCTTGACCGATCTTATGAAGACAATTCAATACATTTTCAAGGTATTACTTAATTAAATGACATCAACATAGGCTTCAAAGGAGGCAATCAATTCATCAACATAGCTGGAATTATCTAATGTGATGGTAATCGCTTCATTTGGACATTTTCTTTCGCAGCGACCGCAACCTAAACATTTATCTTGATCGACTATAGCCTTTCCATCAACCATTTTCATTCCATCAAAAATACAAACTTCGAAGTATTATCCGCATCCAACACAGATGTCCCTATTTACATTGACAGTTATACCCTCCATTCTCTGAAAAATATTTCTTATTGATTTTGTAGCGTATTTTATTGTATCCAAGTGGCAACAACATGGACAACAATGACACAAAGTCATAAAATGACCGTCATCTGGTAAAGCTCCCATTATCCAAGAATCAGCTCCGAGTCTTCCAAGCGTGGGAACTAATCCATTTTCATAAGCTAAGCGCTCATGCTCCAATGCTTCCTCTACAGTTACAAAACGATGATTACATTCTGATAATGGATATTTGGAAAAATCTATATGTTTTACACCTTCTCCCATC
>JAHLWE010000027.1 GCA_019058135.1 Promethearchaeota archaeon
ATTGAGTGAAGACGTAACACTCTTAGATGAAAAATTGAATTATTTCACTACTGAGATAATGCCTTTAATAAACCTTTTCGTTTAACTCTTTAAATTACTTTTAATTCCAAATCTATTTTTATATTAGACTAAAATCAAAGTTAATATTTAGTTAAAATCTCTAAATGCTGTAAGAATCATAAAAAAATAAAAAAAAATTATAGATTAGAGATTATCGAAATATTATTATTTCCTTCCCAATAAAAACGAGCCAACTAATGCTATTGCAGTCCCCGCACAGGCAATGAAAAATCCATTGCCGAGACGCCAAGTCCAGATTCCAAGAATTCCTAAATCAACAGTACCAAAAAATACAAAAAATTCAGTACCAAAAATAGTTTCCTAAACCCGTGATTACAGCATCAAAATCTTCATTAGCATAAAGAGAATAACAAAAGAGAATTAATCCGCCAATCATTAATAGTGAGCATATAATTGAGAAACCTTTTGAGTCTTTTGCAGCAGCCACGAATATTAATATAGAACCTAAGATAAATAGAACTGCAGCAAACAGAAATAATGGTCCTAGAAATACATCGCTAGAAGTGTATCCAAAAGGACTTATATATACTGAGCTAGAAATTGTTCCGATTTGAACCGAAACCTCCCACCATCCTAATGATTGCTCAAAAAAATATAAGAAGACAGCAATTATTCCAATAATACCACCAAGAATTGCTAAAACTTTAGACAATTTTTTCACCACCCATTAATTGATTAATTTGTTATATATATTTTAAGAAGTTTAAAACACTTTTTATTATTACTCAAAAATTTTTTAATTAATTTATAAATTAAAAAGTAAATCCTGGATTTTTTAATAATTATTCATAAATTTTATCTTTTATCTTTTTTTTATTATAAATAACCATAATAGGATGCTTAGCATATCTTATTTAAAATAAGTTTTGTATAAATTTCGCAAAAAGTGCAAGAGAAAATGGAACAAAAAAGTGAAGAGAAAAAAGGACTTACTAATGAGCAAAGAATGGAATTAATAAAATCAAACATGGAGAAGATAAGACACAAAATAGCGATAATTTCAGGAAAAGGTGGGGTTGGCAAGAGCACAGTTGCAGTGAATTTAGCCATGAAACTAGCAAGCACAGGTTCTGCTGTAGGGTTGCTTGATATTGATATCACTGGACCAAATGTAGCGAAAATGATTGGGATTAGTCCTGAATTGAAACCACAAGTAGATCCAGATAAAATGCAATTTTATCCAATCAATGGACCTCTTAACATTAAAGTCATGAGCATGGCATTTTTAATTGAGGATAGTGATAGTCCGGTCATTTGGCGTGGTCCAATGAAAATGAGCGCAACAAGGCAATTTCTTGGGGATGCACAATGGGGTTATTTGGATTATTTAATAATTGATTTACCACCCGGCACGGGAGATGAGATTTTAGATATATTACAACTGATAACTGATGTCCATATCGTTATAGTTACAACACCTCAAGAAGTAGCACTGATGGATTCTAGAAAAACCATTAAGATGTCTCTTATCATGAATAGAGATGTAATAGGAATTATAGAAAATATGTCAGGATATATTTGCCCTGAGTGTGGCTACAAAGTTGATTTATTTGGTAAAGGAGGCGGAGAAAAAGCGGCAAAAGATTTTAACGTACCTCTTTTGGGTCAAATTCCCCTAGATACAAATATTAGAGTAACTGGTGACTCAGGGTTGCCATTTATAATTCAATATCCAGATTCTCCAGCCGCAAAAGCTCTTACACAATCTGTAAAAAAAATTAAGGAAATATTAGAAAAATGATTTTATCTTTTTTTTTATTACTCTTTTGAAAATAATCTAGTTAAAATAAAAAAAAAGAATAAGAAATGTAAATTTATTTTATATACTTTTTTGATAATCTTTCTACGATAGTAGGATCTATGATTTCTATTGGCTCCCATTTCTTGGATTTAAGATATTCTAGGACTTCTGTTTTCATACTGATCGGAATATCAGCTTCAACTCGAACATATTTCTCTAATTCTTCTGGAAGATGAACACCAAGATATTTGCGAGATAAGTCAACCCAGTGCGAAAGTTTAATCATTCTACCTTTAGTAGTATCAGCTGGTCGAATACAGAGCTTAGCACAGAGGACAATTGCTTGTTCAATTGATTCTGCGGTCGTTAAAAGATGTTCTGGGGCGGGGGCGACTGGATGACCTGACGTTCCATCTCTTGCATTATAAGCTTTCCAAACCTCATCATTATCAGTTCGACCAAGATACATCCTTCTATATTCTGCAGCATGAGGACCACATATTGCTGGGATACCCAAACCATTTGCACTACTGGCAATACTTGCCGCCTTCTGAGACATAGCACCCCAAGCAACACCTACTGCTCCAACTCTATTTAAAACATAATCAGCAATTTCCTCATAATTTCCACGTAATGGGCGCCTTGCAAAAATGTTTGCAATTTTAACTGCAGCACCGCAAATATGAGGATTACTGACACAGCTTCCAACATTAACCAAACCACCTCTATCAAAATCGCCTGGAAATCTATCATATAAAGTTTCACCATCCTCATTTTTCACCAATCCAATGTCCATTGCTGCACATCCAGATACGCAAACAATATAATTTCTAATCAAAAATTCCTCTGCCAATAGATAAAGTTCTTGAATTTCTTTAGCGTAATTAGCACAACCAATAATTGCTACAATACCTGGAATTTCACCAAATACTATTGGAGCACCAACATTTCTAATTTCTGTATCTTGTATTGGTCCTCTGCCAACTCTAATGTTATATTTTTCATTTTTAATGTATTCCTGTCCTGCAAATATGATTAAATCTAAGGGAGAGACACCATGCATACATTCTCCTTCACATCGACCGCAATCTAAACACCATTCTGAAATATCGGCTAATAATTTGAAATCACCATCCTTTGCAGTTTCTATTGCATCTATTAAAGGTAAATCATTAGGGCAATTTCTCTGGCAATTTCCACATGTGATACATTTTTTAGCCATTTCAATTGCCCCTTCTTTATCAGGAATAGATTTCTTTCCTTTTCTTATTGGTTTTACTTTAATCGCAGTTTCAACTGCAACTTTTCCTGCTTTTTCAGGATCAAGAATGAGCACGCCCAGTACTTTTCCTGAAACTAGATCATCAATAATTTCTTCGGCAGGATCTGCAGTTCTATCCGGAAGCCCTTCCATTCTCTTTTCATTGGTTGCAATATAAGGTGCATTTACTTTTTTTGCTTCTTCAAAAGTACGTAAATGAACACATTGTTCATCTACCATAACCACATCTGCCAACCCAGAACGAATATATTTCAATTGTCTTGATAAGGAACCAACAACTTTAGCCCCTTCATAATAACGTGTAAGGTCCAATGCGGTACAACATATAGCACCCACATCTACTTTATTCTCTAACCCTTTTTCTCTCATATAATCTGCTAATTCAATTCCCGGAGCTACATTATGACCAATCATTAAAATTGTGGCTTTATTTTCAAAGTCCATAGTTCCCATTCCCAATTCTACTATTGGAACGTCAGCTTCTCCTTTGGGGAATCCAAATGCAGCAATTTGCACAGCATCTGCAATCTCCATTCCTACATTATCACAGAGACCAGCTAAAAAGCTTTTAGATTCAAAATCTAAATAACTAGATTCTTGTCCAGTATGACCCGCAGATAAGAGATGTGTAATGGTATTTTGAACCCATTTCATTGCCTCTTGACAATCAGAAAGGCTTTCTGGTTTCATACCAACGATTAATCGAGTCATTGGCATCTCAACTTCAATCTTATCCCCAAAATTTATCGGAACATCCCCAAATTTATGCATTAAATGATGGATTAAATGATCTCCATGAGCACTGTGGCAGCTTGCTCCAATACAACATGCAATCTCTACTATTCTTCCTTGTTGTCCTTTCATATCAATCCCACATGCACCAGTCTTTCCCTTTGATAAATTGCATTTTCCGAAGGTACAAAGACAGCACATATCACAAATAGGCATATAGAAAGGAGGATATCGTTCCATTAATTTAAAAAACCAAGGTCTTAATGTAGGAATACTTGGTTTTGGAGTTGGACCCATCGGCTCCCATTCTTCATAATCACTGGAAACTA
>JAHLWE010000305.1 GCA_019058135.1 Promethearchaeota archaeon
CTTCATTGGTTCTTGTTTTTGAGGTTCTATATTTATACGAGTTTCTATTTTATCTCTTGTTTCAATTTGTCCTTTTATCTCTATCTTTTTAGATTGGAAGGATGGTTGAGTCGATTGGGGGCTTACACGTATTTGTTCTGAAGGTTTAATACCTCTTCTTTCAAGGGTATGGAAAATTTCTTTACGTGCTCCAATCCAAGCCTCTTCTAAAATCGGTGCAAATATTTTTATATGTTCTTCAATTATACTGCCAATGCCAGCAATTTCAGTAATCTCCTTACCTCCAACTTCCGATTTTGATACTACACAGAGTATAACTTCTTCATAATCTTTATTAACTCCCCATAAATTTTGCATTTCTCGATGCCTATAGGTGACATTTTGCATCTGATCTAATTCTTGTAAAATCGCTACATGATCGGAAACATAAAGATCTATATTAGTAGCAATCCTGATGTTTATAAATTTTGGAATTTTCTGAAGGGCATTAACATCAATATCTGTGAGTTGAGGAGTAATAATTAATAACCTCATTTTTGCTTTTGAAATTTGTTCATTAATATGAGCTTTCGCACTTTCAATAGATCCTATAAACCAAATATCTCTCATCGTAAATTGCGAAACTCTTTTAGATCTATCCCAAAACTCTCTGGTGGTTATGTTGCTAATCTCTAATCTATTTAGAATTTTTTTTAAAACATCTTCAAAGGTTTTAATAACTCTAATTGAAAAATCATTTCTTAAGTTGCTAAAAGATTCTAAAATCGCTTCAGAAATTCCTGAAAGCTTCTCTTCTGCCATTATTATTGTTTTATTAAAATTTATACTTATATTACCAAAAATATTTTTCATATTTTCTCTGGTCTGTGCCGTAGAGTTAGTGATATCATTCATATTGTTAATCATTGTTCCTAATATTTTATTTAATTTTAAAATAAATTGTTCATTGAACTCTTTATTAATCTCCTCTAATCCTATTTCAAAAACTTTTTGAATTATCTGCTCTACGGTTTTTTGAATAACTCCAAGACGTAAATTTTTCAGATTTAGGGAAATCTTTTTCTGTATATCATTAAATTTTTTACTTAGATTTTCAATTTGTGTTTCCATAATCTTTCTTGTTTCATCCTCAAGACCTCCAATTACCTCAGTAATCGCTTTTATTTTATCGATTTCGGCTAAACTATTCTCAAAATCTGTTTTTTGAGAACTCATTTTTGATAACATATCTTCATTTAAATTATTCATAAAATCGCTATAATCTTTAAGCTTTTTAACACCTTCAGCTTTTGATTCCATTTGAGCTAATGATTGTTTTAATTGAGGTGGAACCTTTTCTATAATATCACTTATAAACGAGTTAAAATTTTTTAATTGACTTATTAAGGCAGCATAAGGAGGTAGCGCAGTATAATGCGGTGTACCTCCAATGACTTTTTTATATAATCCCTTTTGAACAAATTTTTCAGCAATTGTTTCACATTCTTCTTTAGGTTTATCAATTAAAATCGATATTTCTCCAAGAGATACTGCAGGTCTCCCAGTTGTCAAGAAATATAATTCTATTTCCTCATCGGATAGTTCAATTTCGCTTAAAACTTGTCTAGTTAATTCACGAGAATAAGATACGTCTTTTTCTATAATATCTTCTATATTAAAATTTGCAATCTCTAAATTCTTATCAAAAAATACGATCAATTTATGTGGAGGTTCACCATGAATATTTTCTTTTCTAATAGGAAATTCTGTAGTAATTTTATACTCTTCCGCTGTAATTACCAATTTTATTTCCTTTAAACAAGATTTGCATATAAAAGGGATTGTTATTTCTTCTTGATCTTTAAATAAATACATTTTTTATAATCCACATTTTTGTATTTTATTTTATCAAAATTTAAATTTCTCTAAATAAGCAAGATCTAATAAGTTAAAAGAATTCTTAACTTTTTCTTGTGCTATTTTTAATTATATTATATATAAATTTTATCTAATATCACTAAAATTAAATATCCCAAAATATTTGGAATAAAAAATTATTTTAAATATTAACTCTATTAGCATCAAAATTATATTTATGGAATATAATAGAAATATTTAGAAATATTAATATAATCATTAAATCCAAATTTAATTTTTGTCAATTTTAAATAATTTGAATTATTGAGGAAAGGTCTTTGTCAATAAATAAAGCTCCACTCTTTACTGAATTGTTTAAAAATTTTTTAGAAATTAATAAAGAATTAGAAGCCGTAATCGTCTCTGATGAAGATGGATTAATTATTGCTGGGGAAAAAAGAAAAGACATTGATCTGGAAATCCTCTCTTTTTTAACCGCTGTCATCAATCCCGTCTTAGAACGGATTCGTAATGAATTTACCTTTAAAAAATTTGGTACTGCAAGTTTCGATACGGAGAATAATCGTTTATTATTTGTTTCTGTGGATAAATCGACAACTTTAAGTTTTATTTTGGAACAAATGGCTTCGGCTGATAAATTAGCGCCTTATGCATATTTTCTCGCTGAAAAGGTTGCGCAAATTCTTAATGCTATCGAAGGTGATTTAATACAACTATCAATTCCCAAATTTGAATACGAACCGAAATTTTCTGAATCCTCTGATAGATTAAAAAATCAAATATATCAGAGTAAATTGGATCACGGAGGAGATTATACTTTCAAATTTATAATAATTGGTGATCACAAAGTTGGAAAGACTTCAATAATTAGAAGATTTGTAGAAAAGAAATTTTTAGCAGATTATCGTGCAACTATTGGTCTTAACATTATGTCGCATAATTTTGAAGCTTTTGGAAATCAAATCAATTTGCTCCTTTGGGATATAGGCGCACAAAAATATTTTAAAAGATATCGAAAAACTTATTATAATGGTGTTCAAGCGGCATTTATCGTTTTTGACCTAACTGCTCCAGAAACATTTGAAAATGTAAAAACGTGGTACAACGAGTTAAAAGAATTCAGTGAAAATAAAGATTTTCCAATTATAATAATAGGAAATAAGAATGATTTAACTGAAAAAAGAGTGATTAGCTACCAAGATGGTACAAAATTAGCAAGTGATTTATCTTATTTATCTGATTTCTCTGATCTATCTGAATTATCTGAATTCTCTGATTTATCTAATATAACAAATACAAAAATACTATATATTGAAACGAGCGCTTTAACTGGAGCTCATGTCGATGATGCTTTTAATTTAATTTCTTATCATTATATATTAAAGAGTAATGAAATAGAAGAAGAAAGATTAAAAAATAATATATTAAGCATTATTAAATTAATTTTAGAGGATAAAGGGTCTTTAACTCTATCTTTTATCACGGAAGATCTATTATGGAGCCCTTGCTTACAGGTTTTAACAGATATAAGAAAATTAGGAGAATATTCAAAAGTTAAAGATAAAAAGATAGAAAAATTATATAAATATCAAAATGGGTTAGTTTTAAAGAATTTTGTCTTTGAATCATTTAATATTTCTGATTCTGATGGTGTATTTTGTATATTTGATGCGAGAGAGAAAGAGCATATCAATCCAAATTGGAAAGAGATTGTAATTAAAATAATTAAAAAAATTAAAAAGAATAAAGTTATTTTAATTGGAATTAGAGTATCTGAAAAAACAGAATGGTCACAATTGATGGAAGAATTTGATATTAACGAACAGGCGGAAGAAAAAATGGTATCACTCTTATTCTTTAAAATTGGACAAGAATACCACTTGGAAATATACGAACAACTACAAATTATGCTGGATACGATCAAAAATCTTCTTTTTGTTTATTAATAAAGAAAACATTACAAACAAAAATTATCTTTTATTAGAAATTTTTAATTTAAAAAAATTTTATTTTAAAAATTTGACTTACTCTGAATAAATCAAGAGCTTTCTTGGGATTAAAAAATAATCTAAAAATTTACTTTGTCAACATCAAAATTAAATTTATAAAATATTATAGAAATAGTTAGAAATTTAATTTTTTAAATTATAATAATCTAAATTTAATTTTTATCAATACCAATTAATTTAAATTTTAGAGGAAATATTTTGCCAATAAATAAAGCTCTGCTCTTTACTGAATTGCTGAATAATTTTTTGGAAATTAATAAAGAATTAATAGCTGTAATTGTCTCTGATGAAGACGGATATATTATTGCTGGGGAAAAAAGAAAAGATATTGATATAGAAATAGTCTCTTTTTTAACTGCTGTTGTTAATCCAGTATTAGAACGGATTCGTAATGAATTTACTTTTAAAAAGTTTGGGACAGCAAGTTTCGATACGGAAGATAATCGATTACTATTTATTTCTGTGGATGAAACAACAACTTTAAGTTTTGTTTTGGAACAAATGAGTTCTGTTGATAAATTAGCGCCTTATGCATATTTTTTGGCTGAAAAGATTGCACAAATTCTTACGGCTGTTGAGGGTGATTTAATTCAATTATCTATTCCAAATTTCGAATATAAAGCAGAACCTTCTAAAAGTTCTGACAGATTAAAAAACCAAATTTATCAGAGTAAATTAGATCTCGGTGGGATGTATCGTTTTAAATTTATAATAATTGGGGATCACGAAGTTGGGAAGACTTCAATAATTAGAAGGTTTGTAGAAAATAAATTTTTAGCAGATTATCGTACCACCATAGGCCTTAATATTATGTCACATGATTTTGAAGCTTTTGGAAATAAGATTAACTTGTGGCTTTGGGATATAGGAGCACAACAATATTTTAAAAGATTTCGAAAAACTTATTACAATGGCGCCCAAGCCGCCTTTATCGTTTTTGACCTAACATCTCAAAAAACATTTGAAAATCTAAAAAATTGGCACAATGAGCTTAAAGACTTCATTGAGAATAAGGATTTACCTATTATAATAGTAGGAAATAAAAATGATTTGGTTGAACAAAGAGTAATTACCTATCAAGATGGTGTGAAATTAGCACGGGATTTATCTGATTTATCAAGTTTATCTGATTCATCTATTTTATCTGAGTTTTCTGATCTATCTGATTTATCTGAAGATATAAAAACTAAGATATCATATATTGAAACGAGCGCATTAACAGGAGATAATGTTGAATACGCTTTTAGGTTAATTTCTTATCATTTTATGTTAAAAAGTAAGGAAATAGAAGAGAAACGATCAAAAAATGCGATATTAGGTGAAATTAATTCAATTTTAGAGGATTATAGTTCTTTGACTCTGTCATTTATTACTGAAGATCCATTATGGAGCCCCTGCTTACAGATTTTGGCAGGAATAAGAGAAATAGGGGAATATTCAAAAGTAAAAGATAAAAAGAATGAGAAAATATTTGAATATTCAAATGGGTTAGTTTTAAAGAATTTTGACTGTGAATCATTTAAAATTTCTGACTCTAATGGAGTTTTTTGCATATTTGATGCGAGAGAGAAAGAACATATTGATCCAAAATGGAAGGATACAGTAAATAAAATCATTGAAAAAATCAAAAAAAACAGAGTTATTTTAATTGGACTTAGGGTTTCTGAAGAGACAGAATGGTCGCAATTGATGAAAGAATTTGATGTTAGCGAGAAGGCGGAAGAAAAAATGATATCACTCCTGATTTTTAAAATTGGAGAAGAACATCGCTTGGAAATTTACAACCAACTTGAAGTCATGCTGAATACTATCAAAAATCTTCTTTTTAATTATTAATCACAAATTTCTCTGTTATTAAAAAATAAAATTACAAAACCAATAGCAGTAATTCAAAAATCTTTTGATAAATTAACTCAAAAAATGTCTAAAAAATCACCAGATAAAATAAAAAATTGGAAATAAATAAAATTTTTAGAATTCAACTTTCTCTGGATAAGCAACTTCTAATAAATCAAGAGCTTTCTTAGCAATTTCATATGATAATCTTTCATCTTTATTTTCATTTTTATAAGCTTCTCTAACTTTAAGAAGTAAGTATTCTGGAAAAAATATTAGCGGTTTAATATCAGTTAATAGGAATATCCAACTCCTATTGCTCTTATCTTTTATCTCAGTTATCACATTAGACTCTTTTAAATCATTTAATATCATTTCAGTATCGGCGAATTCTGAAAAAATATTTGGTATTTTATCTAAGGGATAATATTTACTTCTCATTAAAACGAAAAAATCATATACATCTGGATTTAAAAGAATAGAAGCTAAATATTTCGTTTCTTCAATGGACTGCGTATTAGGATCGTACTTAGAAAAGAAATCAACTACTTTTTGTTCATATTTAGGATATAACTCATGATTGATTTCTTTTAAATGATTTAATAATTCTATATTTGGGATTCGGACAAAAAATATATCTTTTGTCAAAAATAAATATTCACCTTGATTTTTAATTATACCTGTTTGTTTATCTCTCTTCCCTTTAATCCAATCACGTTTTATTAAGTTTAATTCTAAGAAAGGATCCAATAACACATCTACATTTGGATTTTCTTTTATTTTTTCCAACTCATTTTTCAATTCTTTTTTTGAGATAGGTTTTTCTCGTAAAAGTTCTAATATTTTTAATCTCTCTTTACTATGAAAAATCATAGCTGCTTTCTGTATTTTATCTAATTCAGATAAACGATCAATTTGAAAGATAGCCAATTTTATTTCATTTTCAAATTTAGAAATCATTTTATCAAGTAGAGAAATTTGCTGTAATTCATTTATTTTTACTAATGTCTCAAATATGGTATTTAAACTTTCTGCCATATTTTTAATTATCTCTAAAAATATTTCGAGCTCATCATCTAATTCAAAAATTGCTATCGTTATATATTGAGAACCATCTGTTTCTTGTCTGAAATATGACATAATTTGAAAAGATGTTTCTTTTAACCTTCCTGAGTAAAAATTACTAAAAACACCTTTATCTGCAACTATTCCAGTTGTATGTTGATAAAATATTCCAAAAATATCATTTTGAACAATTAATTCCGAATAATTAGCTTCAGTGAATTTTTGATTATTAAAAACTAGTTTTATCGGTCTGAATTCCGGTACAAATTCGCCCGTTTCTGTTTGATTTAGAATAAACTTAAAAATTAAAATACCTTGAATCATTTAAAATCAACCCCTAATATATTATTTAAAATTTCCTTTATTTTTTTTGTTAAATTTTATTTTATCACTTTAAGCTAATTATATATAATCAGATTTTTTAATATTATTTACATATTTATAAAATAATGTTTATAACAATTGGAAAAAATATAGGTTGAGTATTTTGAATAAAAAAAACAGTAATGATTACAAAAAAATATTAATTTTAATTAGTTTAATGATAATCTTCTCTTTAAGTTTCATTACACCCAATATTTACACAAATGAAAATGGATATTTTGATAATCCCAATGATGATACCACAAAGGAATTGGAAAATAATGACTTAAAGTCTCAAGGTTTAACCTCAGATAATTTTTATGATGGTATTGGTGCTGCATGGAATTTAACTCATTGGGCTAATCGAACGGATAATAACTTAGAAGTAAGTTTTGAAAATAATTCATATGATATTAAAAATATGCCTTTAGATGTTGGTTGGCAAGGTTATAAACTAAACGCTACTATAAAGGATTTATATGATAAAAGAAATTGGGTCAATGGAACTTTCGATTGTGGTACTGATGATGGTTGGGATGCAGATGATAGTGATCTAGTTCAAAATTGGACGTTTGGTTCAGATGATGTTATTGGTGATTATGATAATGATTTTTGGGGCAACTATTTTGATGGTGTAGAAGATGCCAATATTGATCAAACTTGTTTAGGATTGACTTTATATGGGGGCGATAATTATCCAACAGATGATGGGTATGATAAATATGATTCTTGCTGGTGGAATACTACTTTTACCATGCCGAGGGAAAAAGTGATTGAAGGTGAAATAAATCTTGCAATATATCCATATACACAGTTTCATCCTTCCAGCGTACAACACAATCCCGATTATGGATCTCATTTTAGTGTTAGAGTTTCATTGAATGATGTAAACATTGATGATAAGAATCTTATATGGCTTCAAGATACTGCTGGAGGATCTGGCAATTGGGTTTCCTTGAAATTACAACTAACAAATTGGCTAGATAATAAAATAGTTTTTCCTGATGGTGAGAAAGATATGACCTTAAAATTAGAATTAATAAGAGTTGGAGCAACTTTTGATTACTTTGCATATGGATATTACCAGCGAGTATTATTTGATAATGTATCATTGATATTAAAATCACAAGTTAATGCTACTCAAATCGATTTAAAAATGAATCAAACTGATGTAATAGATACGGCGAATTGGGGTGAAGGAACTGCAGAAATTGATGGTACTTGGAATGGTACCCAATATACTTGGGTTCATGCCAATTTTAATAGTGGCGAAGTTTGGGATTTGGGTGGTTATAATATAACATTTAAAACGGATCTAAATCTTTTTGCAATAAAATATTCCCCAGAAACTAATTATGAAACAAATGCGGCTTCATTGGGTACCCTTTTCTCTGTAAGTAATGATAGTTTAGTAGATTGGGAATGTTATGGATATACCTCAGTTCCAACGGGATATACCGAAACAGAAATGAAACTTGAATTTCCCACTGATGTTAATATAACATGGGTTTCCTACCCTTCAGATCCTCTTACTAATAAAATATATTTAGATTCATGTGATAACTCAACAGCAGGATTATTAATAGTTGATGTTTCTGAAATATCTGCCACACCAGATGGCTTTTGGAAATTTGAAGCATTATCACCTAATTATTGTGAACAATTAACTATTTTCAACAATGCTACAGGCAGTTGGATCGAAGATACCGAATTTTTAAGCGGAGATTACATTAACATTACAGCGATAATAACGAATAATAGTTTAATTTCTGATTATATTCAAGCCACTAAAGCAACTCTCCAAATAAGGTTTCCAAACGGAACCATATGGAGCGATAAAACTCAAGAACAAAACCCTATTGCAAATGGGTCTGTCTATTTTGTTCCTATTCTAATACCTCCTACGACTCCCGTTTATGAAGTAGGAGAATACGATGCGATAATTATGTGGAATAATTCTCATTCTTCTTATGGGTTAAATGAAACCGGAATAATCTATAAAAAATTTACCGTAATGCACAATTCTACTTTAATACCTGATCAAAGCTATTACGCGGATATATTTGAAGGCAATTTAATAAATTTAAAAGTTTCATTTAATGATCTTGAAGATGGTAAAGCCATAGAGGATGCTATTGTATATACAAATAATTTTACTGATCAAAGTGTAATGCAAAATTTCAGTGAAATCAATCCGGGCTATTACGTTTTATTAGATTTTAATGTTAGCGGAGGAACCCCGGGTGAGAATAATTTAACAATTTATGCAAATTCTTTTTTATATACGAATAACGAAGTTAATGTAACTATTGAATTAATTTTAGAAACTACACTCACAGCTGAAGAATATCCAAGTATAAAAGTTCCATGGAATACAAATTTTACGATCCATCTTAATTATATCGAGAAAACCTCTGGAAATGGTATAGAAACAACTCCGACAATCTATTGGAATGGAGATACTCATATAAAAGCAGCGGGTGGAGTATATAACATAACCTGTAATAGCTCCGCATATGAAGTAAATAAACGTCATAATTTAAATATTGATTTTAATGAAACTGGTCATGAACCACAATTAATAACAATTATAATTGAAATTCTTGAAAGAGAAACATATATTGACGATATTTTCATAAATGGTAGCGATTGCACGAGTAATAAATCTTATAATGTAAAAGCAGGAGAATTTTTAAATCTCACCGTAAAATATAGAGATAATGAAACAGGTGGAACTTATATTAGTAATGCATCGGTGAAATTAATAGGAACAGGTATAGATAAAACTTTTAACGAAAGTGTATCATTCCAACACTATAATTTAACTTTAAATTCAACAGAATTAGGAATTGGAGTTAAATTTTTAACTATATCTGCTCAAAAAGAAACTTATGAACCTCAATCAATATTAATTACAATAGAGGTAATACAAATAGAAACAAACTTAAAGTTATTTTTAAATGGAGTGGATAAAACAAATGAACCTTCTATTGACGTAATTACACTTGAAACTTTAAATATCACTATAACATATACCACTTATGGAACTGGAGTCCATATTCGTAATGCAACAATTGAATTATCTGGAAGTGGACTTTCGATAAATATAAGTGAAAATCTTGATTTAAAGCAATATTCATTTATTATTAATACAATAGATTTAAACGTAGGATTTAATTTCTTAACAGTTTATGCTCAGAAAAGCAATTATGAAGTTCAAGCGATTTTAATCACAATACAGCTAATTGAAAGAAAAGCTTATGATGAGATATATTTAGACAATGAAGATAAAACACTTGAAAAATCAATCGAAACTCCAATAGGTAAGGAGTTAAATATCACTTTTAAATATTTTGACGATATAACAGGAGAACACATTCCTCAAGCACTAGTACAACTTATAGGAGCAGAATATACTTGGAATTTTACGGAAAATAATTCATTAAAGCAATATTCGCTAATTATAGATACTACAGAATTAGATATTGGACTTAAATTTCTAACCATATATGCTCAAAGGACATATTATCAATCTTCTTCAGAGCTTTTAGAGATAATTGTTAGACAAATAAAAACAAATATTACAACAGAATCTGGAGAAGATGTAATAAATATACAAGCTGGTGAATCCTATAC
>JAHLWE010000306.1 GCA_019058135.1 Promethearchaeota archaeon
GACAAATGAAAATGATACTTTATCAATCACAGGAATAGTTGTAAAAAAATATAAAGAAAATGGCGAAAATCTCGTTCAAATTGAAGTCATTAGTAAAACTCAAGATGATAGAATCACTACTACGGGCTCTGCAATAATTGCAATATAAGGATAATAAAGAAAAATAGAGATTGGATATAAAATTCATTGAATTAAAGTCTGAATAGATTCTAAGAAGTATTTTAACATAGTATTTATGAATGAATCTGTTTAGCTACATTTAAAATGTTAAGTCCAAGGATTTCTGCTTGTTTTAATCGGTTCTCTTGGTTTAAAATATCACTCGGCTTGTCAGCTACTGCCGTTACTCCATTTAATTCACCTGGAACGCATATAATTCCACACGAGAGCATCCATGTATAAATGGCATTAATTGTTATTACTTGACCTCCACATGTTCCACGACCTACTGCAATGGCTCCACCTACTTTCCCTTCTAAAGGTCTTTCAATATTTACCGCATAGTGTCTATCAAGTATGGAGAGTAATTGGGAACTAACATTTCGAGAATAAACAGGGCTTGAGATTATAATGGCATTACACCAACGAAACGCATCATAAATGCCATGCATATCATCGGTAATAATGCAAATACCATTTTCCCTACATAAATCGCATGCTTTACACGGGTTTATAGTCAATTTACTTAAAAGAAAAATTTTAACATTCCATCCATTATTTTCAAAAGGTTTTAGAGCATATCTTAAGAGGATTTCACTATTCCCATCTTTCCTCGGAGTACCTGATATACCAATAACATTCATTCTTTTTTAAATCAAATGATGACTTTATTAATAAATTAATTTACAAATCTATATAAAATTTTTAGAAGAATAACTATTTCTTGCAAATTCTTATCACTGAATTTTGGATCTATCTAAAAAAGATTAGCCCAATTCGATTGAAACTTCCTTATCAAATTCTAACATAATTATTTTTATTTCTGGATGATTTTCTTCCATATATTTAAAGAATGGTTTTAAGTTTACGGTCCAGCTAATTGGAGGGTAAAAATCGTCCCAATGTATTGGAATCACAATCTTTGGTTTTAATATATCTATAATAATTCCAGCTTTTTTTGCAATATGTTTCTTACTATTTCCAGCTAAAGGAGCAAGAAAAATATCACAATTTTCATATTGTCCTAATATTTCCGGAAATTTATGCCAAAGGCTACCAAATGACACTATTTTTTTATTATTGAAATAAGTACAAAATCCAAAAACCTTTCCTTTTGGAAAACCTTTCCCATAGGGTAATAAACTTTTTATTTGTTTCAGTACCTTCCATGAGAATAATTTTGATAATAATGTTCTAGCATCAAACACAATGTGTTCTGATTTTATACTCTCTACAGTTATTTCATCATTGATTTTTATTTTCTCAAAATAATCAATAGGCTCAGGCATAAAGTGCGCTGATTTAATTCTACATCGCACTTAACGGTTTTCCAATTTTTTTTAAAAATCAATATATTCTTTTTTTCTTTTTGTGAATCGAACCAGTTGATTAAAACCAATTTTCTTTAATTCTGATAAAACCTCTTTAAACATATACCCTACTTCAGTCAAAAGATGTGCATCCGAACCTAATAAAATTGGGATGTCTAAATTATACATTTCTCTAATTATATCCCAACTAGGATATTGTTCTTTCACATCTTTTCGAAATCCACTTGTATTTATCTCAATAACCATATCATTTCTCTTTATGGATTTTAAGACTTTAATTACTTTCTCAAAAATTCGATCATGGTTTTTAGGGAATTTTCTAAATTTTTTAGGTAAATCAAAATGTGCTACTACATCGAATAAATCTGACTCCACTAAATGAAGTAGTTTATCATAATACTGTTCGTAAATAGAATCAATTCCATAAATATTATAGTTTGCGATAAAATAAGGGTCATCAAAGCACCAAGCACCTAATCTATCCATTAAAACATGGCATGCCCCAAAAACAAAATCCAATTTATCCGAAAATTTTTTTAGTGCATTTGAAATTTCTACTTCTTGTCCTTTAATATAATCAACTTCAATTCCAAGTTTCACAGAAATTTGTTCATTATATTTATCTTTTAATCTCTCTGCTTCATTGATATATTCCGGAAATTCATCCATTATCATAGCATATTTTTCAATTGGGATGTTTTCAGGTAAGTAATACATTGGAAAATGATCACAAAAACCAATTTCACCCAATCCAATTTTAATTGCTGCTTTAACATAATCTTCTAAATTTCCTGCTGCATGTCTACACAGTTGATTGTGAGTGTGATAATCAGAAACGTTTTTCAAATTCATAACTTAGCATTTTTGATAAATTCTTTATAAAATTTAAGAATTCTTACTTAATTTTATTAAATTAGGAATAAATAAAATTTAAGAATACTTAAAGTTATGATAAGTAGTATTTGTTTTAATTAGTCAAAAACCAATTTATAAAAAGAAGAAACATTTTTTTTATCCTTTAAACGAAAGAAAAAGAAAACAAGTAATTTTTTTTTACGAAAAAGTAATATGTTATTAATAGAAAGATCAATATTTAATTATCTAAAAATTAACTTTAGAAATCTATGGGAGAAATAAAAAAGGCTTCATAATAATTGATGACATATGACGGAAGAGGAAAACGAAAGTGTGTTATTAGAAAGAGCCAGCGTTGAGGAGAAAGCTTACAATTGGGTGGAAGCGGCAAAGTTATATGATAATGTAGCGAAATCTTTTTTAGATAAAGAAATGGTGGAGAAGGCAGCGTTAGCTTATAAGAATTTAGGATATGCTAGAGCACAAGCTTCCGAAACTGCAGATACTGCAGAGGAATATAAAAATTCAAACAATCTTGCAATTGCTGCTTACAAGAAAGCTAGAAATCTATTTAAGCAGACAAAAAATAGACCAGAGGAATTGGAATGTGAAGCTGAAATATTTAACATTAAAGGAGTCATTGCAGGGTCTATCATGGAAGCAAAGAGAAACTTTAGTGAGTCTTACGAGCTTTTTATTAAATCAAGTGAGATGTATGCAAAA